>ONEU01000048.1 GCA_900316925.1 uncultured Eubacteriales bacterium | reverse complement strand
TCTTCTCGATGATCCCGCACTCGCCGATCATGGCGGCGTGGGCAATACTCCCCTCGATGTCCTCCCGGTACATCCGGCTGTCAAAGGATATGGATGAATTGAAGTCATTGGTTTTCTTGTCGATCTCCTTGGAGAATCTTCCTGCCCAGAGCTTCATGGCGTTCACTCCTTATTTTCGTAGATTCTGTATAAACGACAGTCGGGCGGACAATGAAGCTTCACTGTTCGCCCTGACATATTTCTGTGATATCAATGAATGATTATTCCTTGATCAGATTCTTCTTGGCCTGAACCTTGATGGGAAGTCCGAAGAGGTTGATGAAGCCTGCGGAATCCTTCTGGTTGTAAACCTCGTCCTCATCGAAGGTAGCAATGTCGGGATCATAGAGAGAATAGGGTGAGGTGACACCGGCATCTATGATATTGCCCTTATAGAGCTTCAGCTTTACATCGCCGGTCACGGTCTCCTGGGTGGAGTCAACAAAGGCGGAAAGTGCCTTGCGCAGCGGTGTGTACCACTGACCGAAGTATACCAGCTCTGCAAAACGCAGAGCGACTTCCTGCTTGTAGTGATAGGTATCTCTGTCAAGAGTGATCTCCTCGAGCTTGTTGTGTGCATGGTACAGAATCGTGCCGCCGGGAGTCTCATAAACGCCCCTGGACTTCATGCCCACCAGTCTGTTCTCTACAAGATCAACGATGCCGATACCGTTCTCGCCGCCAAGCTGGTTGAGCTTTTTGACGATCTCGACAGCACCCAGCTTCTCGCCGTCAACAGCAACCGGGATACCCTTCTCAAAGGAAATGGTGACATAAGTCGGCTTGTCGGGAGCCTGCTCAGGGGATACCCCCAGCTCCAGGAAGCCTTCCTTATTGTACATAGGCTCGTTGGCAGGATCTTCAAGGTCAAGACCTTCATGTGAAATATGCCAGATATTTTTGTCTTTGGAATAGTTGGTTTCTCTGGTGATCTTCAGAGGAATGTTGTGTGCCTCTGCGTAGTCGATCTCCTCGTCTCGGGACTTGATATCCCACTCTCTCCAGGGAGCGATGATCTTCATATCCGGAGCAAATGCCTTGATGGCAAGCTCAAAACGCACCTGGTCGTTGCCCTTGCCGGTGCAGCCGTGGCAAATGGCGTCAGCGCCCTCTTTGAGTGCGATTTCTACGATACGCTTGGCAATGATCGGTCTGGCAAAGGATGTGCCGAGGAGATATTTGCTCTCATACACGGCGTCTGCCTTGATGGTCGGGAATACATATTCCTCGATGAACTCCTTGTTCAGATCTTCTATATACAGCTTGGATGCGCCTGTCTTGATTGCCTTTTCCTCCAGGCCGTCAAGCTCGGTGCCCTGTCCGACGTCGCCGGATACTGCGATCACTTCGCAGTTGTCATAGTTTTCCTTCAGCCAGGGAATGATGATGGATGTGTCCAGTCCGCCGGAATAAGCAAGAACTACTTTTTTGATATCGCCCATGATAATTGACCTCCGTGTTGTGTTTTTCTTGGTACGAAAGATTACGTTTTCTATTATACACCTTTTTTGCATAAAATCAAGAGGTATTTGAATATTTATTCAGCAGGCCAAAACTTTGTCGGTTTCTGACGATTTTCGCTGTCTTGTTGAGGATGTTTTAGAGATATCTTATCAACATATTTCTTCCTTCGTCCTGATCCGCTCCTATATCCGGTCATTTCCATTCTGAAGCATCCCATATTTTGCGGTAATCTTATACATTTATACAAGAAATAATGTATATTTTTCATTCGCTCCTCCCTTCAAAAATATTTGTCTCAGGGGATGCTATCTCCCCGCCATCTATGGTATAATGGAATAAAACAATTTCAGGAGGAATGACCATGAGTCAATTTCAGAAAACAGATCTCAAAGCACTGAGCGGTGATTTCTTCACCCGCCTGGGAAAAGAATGGATGCTCGTCAGCGCCGGAGACGCCCACAGCTTCAATACCATGACGGCAAGCTGGGGCGGTATCGGTGTGCTCTGGAACAAGAACGTCTCATTTATCTTTATCCGCCAGAGCCGCCATACCATGCAGTTCCTGGACAGCAATGATTACTATTCCCTGTCGTTCTTTAACGGCAAAATGATGAAGGAACTGACCTTCTGCGGCAAAAACTCCGGCAGAGATGTGGATAAAATGAAGGAGACCGGTCTGATACCGGTGTTTGACGAAAAAGCCCCTGCTTTTGAGCAGGCTGAGCTGGTGCTGATCTGCAAAAAGCTTTACAAGCAGCCGATGGATGCCGGATGCTTCCTGGACAAAGAGCTCCCCGACCGTTTCTATGCTGACAACGACTGGCACGAAACCTTTGTCGGCGAGATCGTCGATGTGCTGATCAGGCCATGAGAAATGTACTCATCACGGGCGCTTCAAGAGGCATCGGTGCTGAAACGGCCCGCTTGTTCGCACAGAACGGGGATCGCGTGTGGCTCAACTGCTGCCGTTCCCTACAGAAAGCCGAGGCTCTCCGGCAGGA
The DNA here is from genome assembly GCA_900316925.1 of uncultured Eubacteriales bacterium. Classification (GTDB taxonomy): domain Bacteria; phylum Bacillota; class Clostridia; order Oscillospirales; family Acutalibacteraceae; genus UBA1213. The sequence goes on along the minus strand of ONEU01000048.1, from coordinate 55,384 downwards.
ACTGTGCGCGTCGGGAGCCGCCGCCGAAGTGATTCAGGCGGATGTATCCGATCCGGAAGCAGTCAGAAGGATGTTTCGCACGATCGAAGAGCAATGCGGCGGCGCAGATGTCCTGGTAAACAATGCCGGGATTGCACAGACAAAGCTCTTTACGGATATTACCGATGAGGATTGGAGACGGATGCTCGACACCGATCTCAGCAGCGTTTTCTATTGCTGCCGTGAGGCTCTCCCCTCTATGATCCGCCGGAAATACGGCAGGATCATCAATGTTTCTTCCATGTGGGGACAGGTGGGCGGCTCATGTGAAGTGCACTACTCTGCCGCAAAAGCCGGCGTCATCGGGCTGACAAAAGCACTGGCCACGGAAGAAGGTCTCAGCGGCATTACGGTGAACTGCGTAGCGCCGGGCGTCATCCGCACTGAGATGACAGCAATGCTCTCGGAGGACGACATGGCCGCTCTGCGTGACGAAACTCCTACCGGAACCCTGGGAACTCCTTTTGATGTTGCCAGAGCCATACTGTTTCTGGCCGAGGACAGTTCTTCGTTCATCACCGGTCAGGTTCTCGGCGTTAACGGCGGTTTTGTCGTCTGAGACGTCAACCGTTCAACAACTCGTCCGACTAAAGCAAACATCCGCATGACATTTTCAAACGTCAGCGGATGTTTTTTTGCGGATTATTTGCCAAGCTCCTCCGCTCTGGCCGTACAAGCAGCCATAGCGTCAAAGATTGCCTTGGGAACCTCCCGATCATTGAGCACCTTCATCGCCTCAATGGTAGTGCCGCCCTTGGAGGAAACCTTCTGGATGAGGGTTTCCGGAGAGTCACCGCTTGAACGGAGCATCTCGGCACTGCCTTCAAAGGTTTTGCACACCAGGCTGAGCGCTGTCTCTCTGTCAATGCCGACGGAAACGGCATAGTCCACCATGGACTTTGCAAACAGATAGACATAAGCCGGGCTGCTGCCGTTGACGGCAATGATGGCGTTCATCTGGGATTCCGGCAGGATCGCAGCTTCACCGGAGAGGGCGAACATATTGTAGACCTGCTCAAAATCCTCGTCGCTGATGTTTTCTGAACGGCAGAGAGCCGTTGCCCCCTTACCCAACAGCAGCGGCGTGTTGGGCATGACACGGACTGCAGGACAGTTCCGCTCCAGTCCCCTGCGGACATAGTCGATTGAAATACCGGCAGCAATCGTCACGACCACCTTCTGATCGTTAACAGCACCCTTGATATCTGCCAGCACCTCGTCATAGTTCTGCGGCTTGACTGCCAGTACGATAATATCGCTCTTGGCGGCCAGTTCGCTGCAGGAGGATACCGTATCAATCCCCTTGTCTGCCATCAGCTGCAGTTTCTCTGCATCCAGATCAAACACGGAGATCTCCTCCGGCTGCTTTGCGCCATTTTTCAGGATCCCGTTTACGATTGCAGTTGCCATGTTTCCTGCACCGATAAAACCAATTCTTTGATTACTCATCATGTATACACCTCTTTCGTCCATATTATAGCACGATCATTCCGTATTGTCAAAAATAAAACCACCCGTTGAACGGGTGGTTTTACACTTACGGGAAGGAGATGCAGCTCGGGTTCGGGAAGTAATGGTTATTGTCCCTGCCGTCTGCAACATAGTCGTTATAGAGGAACATCTCAAGCTCATCTGCTCTGCGGTAAAGCAAGCCATAGTAGCACACTCCGCCGGCATGGTGATAAGCAAGCATCTCTCTGATCAGTGCATTCCGGTTTACATAGTTGAGGTCCCGTCCCACGGTGCCGGAAGAAGCATTGACATTCAGATAAGATCCGCTGCAGTAGCCAACCTGACCGCTGGAGGTCTTGACCTTGTACCAGACGTTATTGTACTTCTGTGTGCTCACCAGGGTAACGGTGGAATTATACGGCAGGATCCCAAGTGACTTTGCACTGGTGGTCGGTTCGGAACGGAGATGCAGACCGGAGGTGGATGTTACCACACCCTTCATGGACGTTCCGCTGGAAACGGTGCCGTAGGAATTCAGAAGAATATTGCGCAGATCGGAAGAATAGGTCCAGCCTGTGCCCAGGTTATAGGAGAAACTCACCAGAGCGTCAAACTGCTGCTGATTGAAGCGGCAGTTGTTGCCGATCAGGAACTCGTTCACACGCTTGGAATATACTTCCTCATTCACCGCCTTGACCAGCAGTGCATAAGCTTCATTGCGGGTCAGGTGATCGTAGAAGCACTGTCCCTCCCAGACGACATAGCCGTGGCCGAGAGTGGGAATGTTATTGGCCAGTCTGTCGTATGTAATATCGGAAACAAAGCCTTCCTTCAGACCGATATACTTGATCACGCCGTCGCTGGCACGAAGCTTGTCCAGACCGGTTCTGGCGTAATCTGTCTTATTGGTCACATACACATCCGTCGTACCGTCGGAGCAGGTGGACCAGACACTGTTTCTCAGGGAATATGCCCTCACGGTGAAATCTCCTGCTGCAACAGTCGTATAATAGGCCTTCCAGACGTATGTCTTGCCGTCGGAAGTCTTACTGTTGGCTTTCACTCTGACGGTCTGTCCGTTCTGATTGACATCGAAATACACGCCCGTTCTGAACTGATCGGTGATGGCGATCAGTTCAACCTTCTGATTGATCGTGGCGGAGTTCGGTGAAGAATATGCAAACTTGATGGGAGCAGCTTCTATGATCTTAACATTACAGATTGCCCGGTTGCCGTAGCTGTCCACAAAGGAGATGGCAACGTTGCCAGGCTGACAGGTTTCGATGAAACCGTCTCTGACGGTAGCAAGGCCTCTGTCGCTGCTCTCCCAGCGGGAGCCGTTATAGCCTTTGATATAAATGGTCTTTCCGGCGGTAGTGGTGGCGGAATAGCGGGAAAGACGGACATTTGAAGAGGATACGCCGCGCACGGTCACGGTACAGCTCTGACGGACCTTGCCGCTTACGTCGGTTACGGAAATCACCGCAGTACCGGCGCTGATGCCGCTGACCATTCCGTCATTGACCGCAGCGACATTCACATTGCTGCTGGACCATCTCAGTTTCAGGTTCGAGGGGGTCGCGGAGGCGTACAGTCTAGCAGAGCCGCCAGCCGAAATTGAAAGGCTGCTGTCGGAAAGACTGATCTTTGCTCTGGAATTGACGGTAACCTTGCAGAGCGCGGTAATATAGCCTGTCGAATCATACGCCGTAACATCTGCCGTACCGGCGCCGACTGCCGAGACCACGCCTTTTGCCGATACCTTCGCTACGGATGTATCGGAGGTGCGGAAATAGATCTTGCCGCCTGCCGGATTGGACACGGCCTGCAATGTGAAGTTCTCACCCTCTGAAAGCGTCTTGGAGGTATCGGAAAGCCTGATGCTTGTATAATCCGTTTTAATAACCTTGACCTTGCAGACAGCATTCTTGCCGTTTTTGGTATCAATGGCGGTGATATTGGCATTGCCCTCACCCACCGCAGTTACAAGACCCTTGGAGCTGATGGTAGCGACCCGTCCGTTCGAAGTTGACCAGCTAACGGTTCCCTGATTGTCCGTCGCCTTGAGTGTCACGGAGCTGCCGGTGGTCATGGTCCGGCTCGAGGCACTCAGCTTGATGACTGACTGAACAGAATTGTTTGTCTGGGTGGGCTTACTGGTCTGTGATCCCGTTACCGTGGAGTTGGCGGATGACACCTGGGCAGGAGCAGCTGCCTGTGTATTATTACTGCTGATATACTCTATATAATCGGTGCAGATATATCCCACCGTACCGTCCGAAGTCTTCGCCTTTGCCCAGGAGCTGCCGGCGAAATTGATGATATCAATTTTCGTCTTCGGCGGAAGTGTGCGGATCACTTCGCTGTAGGTGCCTGCGCCCTTACGGAAGTTCACATAGGTGGTTGTCTGACCGTCGTTGATGACGTCCAGGAAATTATTGGAACAGTATCCGACCTTGCCGTTTTGCAGGCGGACCTTGATCCAGGAAGAATCGGAGCGGTCAAGAACCGTAACCTTCTCGTTTTTTCCGATCAGCCGGACAACAGAATAGTTGACACCTGCACCGCTTCTGAGATTCAGATAATCGGTGGTTCTGGCTTCCAGCGTTGTCTGAGCGGAAGCCGAGAGTGTCAGAACCGGAAACGCTCCCGCAACGATAGCGGCTGCACAGGACAAAGCCACGAGCTTCTTTGCCTTATGCTTCCGGAAGAATCCGGACAACCTGCTTTTGATATTTCTTTCTGTCACTAAAGATACACTGCCTTTCATCATTTTCGTACTTATTACAGTTTTGTAACTGAAATAAGATTCTTTACACCGAATAATTGTAACCATTATAACCTGATTTTAATATTTTAGCAATCGGCAGTTTGTATAAATCCATGGTTCAATTTATGACAACTGCAAATTTTCGATATTTTTCTTGTTTATTTACTGAATTTCCGAGTCATTTTTAATAAATTTTTTCTCCCAAAAAGGAATACTGTCCTTTTTCTTGTGAGATATCAACTAAAATCTACGGAAAAAATTGGTTACAAGTTTGTTAATTGTTTCCCGGTATTTCCTCTCAAACAGCTTTAATGCGACATCATACACCAGAAAAACGACATTGAGCAGGAGCAGAAATACCAGCGGAAGTGAGATTCCGAACAGACGGAAATCTTCTGTCGGAACCGAAAAGACATACAGGAGCAGAAAATACGTCCCCACGGCGGCGGCATTGAAGAGCAGCAGCTTCAGAATATACGACAGCACCCTGAAGCGCAGCTTCTCCAGAAACGGACGCAGCAGCGGATAATACCCCAGAAACAGGATAAAGCACAGCGGCGCTTCCTTATTGCTGCAGATCAGAAACCCTATCACCGATACCGCCGCGTATGCATAGAGCGCATACTGTCTCCCAGCCGCAAAGGACAATACCCAGAGGATAAGTCCTGCCGCTGCCGGGAAGGTGTACATCCCTACCGGCACGAAATTTGACAGGATGAGCACAACGGATGCAAAGGCCGTCAGCAGACCGCTGACAGCCAGTTTTTGAGATCGTTTCATTTTCAGTTCCTGCAGCAGCCGCACAGACAGTCGGAACAGATCAGGCAGGTACAGATATCACAGCAGCCGCACGGAACGGCTCCTGCCGATGTCTGATAACCGCCCTGTGCTCCCGAGCGCTGCTGCTGGATGCGGTTATACAGCGAGCGGTATTCCATGTTGCCGGGCTCCATCCGGCACGCGGTCTCAAAATAATTATAGGCATCCTCCAGCCATCCCTTCTGATAAACCACGACACCCATCAGATAATACCATTCGCCGTTGCGGTCGGTGGAGGGAACTTCCGACAGCGCCTTCTCCGCCGCTGCAAAATTGCCGCCGTTGATCATCTGCCGGATCTGATTGAACCGGCCCTGACGGCTCCCTGCTCCGCCGCCCTCTCCGCCGGCGGCACTCTGTCTGCTGTCCCGCTTCTCTTTCTTGCGGTCATTCAGGATGATATCATAAGCCTCGTTGATCTCCTTCATCTTCTCGGTGGCAAGATCCGACAGCGGATTATTCACATATTTATCGGGATGATACTGCTTGGCAAGCTTCCGGTACGCCTGCTTGATCTCCTCATCACTGGCTGAGGGAGATACCCCCAATACTTTATACGGATCGTTCATCTTGTTTTCTTCCTTTCCCTTTTTCACAAACCGTCAGCAGGACCCAAAGCATCTGCTCAGATCGGAACAGCAGCTCAGACATTCACAGCAGTCCGCTCCGCTGCAGCAGGAGGATTTATCTCTCCCCTGTGTCTTTCCGTCTCCGCCCCCGGAGTGATCGCCCCATTGATACTGATAGGTCTCACGAAAAACCTCCATGTTCGGATCGTCCTGTGACGCCTGATAGAAATGCTGGCCGGCTTCCGTCTGATAGCCTCTGTACCAGAAAATCATCCCCATCAGATAACCGTAAAGGGCAACATTGTCCTTCGGGTCGATCTTCAGCAGCAGATATTCTGCATTGTCAAGCTGTTCCAGCAGAAGCTCCCTCACTACTGCCGCATAGGATGTTGTCGGCACCAGCATCGTATTGAGCTTTTCCAGATAGGCCGCCATCTGCTTTTTCTCCTCCGGCAGGCGCTCCGACATCAGCCGCGTTGAAAAGGACTGCTGCGGATTCCCCGTCTGCTGATTCTGCGGATATCCCGGGGCATTCTGATACACATTTCCCGGCTGGTTCTGATCGTTTTTCATGGCAGCACCTCATTACTGTATGTATTCCCTGTCGGCTCAGTGAAATCCCTCCGACAGGAACGGGTAATAGTCCTTATCCTTCTTCTTGCGGCGGCACTGCTTCCCATGTTTTTTCTCAAACAAACAATACCGCTGTTGAAATGATAACCCATGACGTACTACATTGTCAAGAATTTCCTCATACCCTGACAGCTCCAGCAGATCAAACGCCAACAGCAGCTGGGAGGCTGTCATGTTCAGGACTTCATTGCAGTAGAGCATGGTCTGTTCGGGGGTTTCCTTCCGGTACCGATGAAAGGGATTATAGGTGTGACGGCGCAGGTCATCTTCAAAGTCATCGGCCGCGTCGATCAGATAGATCCAGCGTCCCAGAAAATAGCCGAATTTTTCCAGTACAAACTGCTGTTTCTCGTCTTCACCCGCAAGTCCCCGGCACAGCCAGGAGATCAGTTCCGCGGTAGACGCCGCCGCATCATCAATCCCGCTGTCCGCCGCTTCTGCCTGCTGCTGGCGTTCCACCATCTGTCTGACCTGCTCTTCCAGCTCCGGATACGCCCTTTTTGCCTTGCGGTGACTGCGTTTCATCAGAACCCGGAGAAAACGTGCCGCTGCTCGCTTCATCAATCCCCCATCCGTGATGGTATCATACAGCTTATAGTAGGTCATAATGACCGAAACGGCACCCGCAAGCCGGAAGCTGTCGGCACTGCCGCTGCAGTAGAGGCATTTTTTCGTCGGGTTGAATACGCACCGCCCCTTTGAAACACAGGACTTCTCCCCCTTGACACTGAGTGCCAGCATTGCCAGCATCGTACAGTCATAGCTCAGGGTAAAGCGCGAAAACAGGCCGTAGTCCTTGCCCAGATGCTTGCACAAACCACAGTAAACACTCTTGTAGAGCTCATATTCCCTGACCTTGAGTTCTTCCTTGACAGGACGCAGATATCCGAACAAAAAAACACCTCCTTCCTTCCGATGACCTTTGATTTACAGACGGTCCAGCACCTTTTTCAGGTACTGACCGGTATAGGATTGTTCACAGGCTGCGATTTCCTCCGGTGTGCCCTCGGCAATCACCGTTCCGCCGCCGTCTCCGCCCTCCGGTCCGAGATCAATGATATGATCGGCAGTCTTGATGAGATCCAGATTATGCTCGATGACAACCACCGTATTGCCGCCGTCCACGAACTTCTGCAGGACATCAATGAGACGGTGCACATCTGCAATATGCAGACCGGTGGTCGGCTCGTCCAGGATATAGATGGTCTTACCGGTGGAGCGGCGTGAAAGCTCCGTCGCCAGCTTGATACGCTGTGCCTCACCGCCTGAAAGCGTGGTGGAGGGCTGACCGATCTTGATATAGCCCAGTCCGACGTCATAGAGCGTTTTGAGCTTGTTATAGATCCGGGGATGGTTGGCAAAGAACTGGCATCCCTCTTCGACGGTCATCTCCAGCACATCATAAATGGATTTTCCCTTGTATTTTACCTCAAGGGTCTCCCGGTTATAGCGCTTGCCGGAGCAGACATCACAGGGAACATACACATCCGGCAGGAAATGCATCTCGATCTTGATGATTCCGTCACCCTGACAGGCTTCACACCGTCCGCCTTTGACATTGAATGAAAACCGTCCCGATCCGAAGCCATGCATTTTAGCTTCGTTGGTCTGCGCAAACAGTTCCCGGATATCCGTAAACACCCCGGTATAGGTGGCGGGATTGGAACGGGGCGTGCGGCCGATGGGAGACTGGTTGATGTCAATGACTTTGTCAAGATGCTCTATTCCGGTAATCTTCCTGCAGGCGACAGGCAGGGGCTTGGCGCCGTTCAGGTCGGCGGCAAGCTGCTTGTACAGGATCTCGTTGATAAGCGAGGACTTTCCCGAACCGGATACACCCGTCACACAAATGAATTTACCCAGCGGCAGCGTCACGTTGATGTGCTTCAGATTGTTCTGGTGGGCGTCCATGATTTTCAGGCTTTTACCGTTGCCCGGCCTTCTGACGGTCGGTACGGGAATATACAGTCTGCGGCTCAGATACTGACCTGTCAGGGACCGGTCACAGGCCTTGATGTCATCCACCGTGCCGGCACAGACCAGCTCGCCGCCGTGAATCCCCGCACCAGGACCGATGTCAATGATGTGGTCGGCAGCGTACATGGTGTCCTCGTCATGCTCCACCACAATCACGGTATTGCCCAGGTCACGGAGGTTTTTCAATGTTGCAATGAGCTTGTCGTTATCCCGCTGGTGGAGTCCGATGCTCGGCTCATCCAGAATATACAGCACTCCCGACAGCGCCGAACCGATCTGTGTTGCCAGCCTGATCCGCTGACTCTCCCCACCGGAAAGCGTTCCGGCAGAACGTGACAGGGTGAGATAGGACAGTCCCACGCTGTTCAGGAAGCTCAGGCGGTTGTCGATCTCCTTGGTAATCGCCTTGGCAATCAGGCGTTCCCGCTCGGAAAGCTGTGCGTTCTTGGTAAATGACAGCGCCTGGCTCACGGACATATCACAAAATTCGCTGATGTTCAGGCCGCCGACCGTGACAGCCAGGCTCTCGGGGGAAAGCCTTCTGCCTTTACAGGCGTCACAGGGCACCGCCGACATATAACTTTCAATTTCCGCTTTGATCCAGTTACTCTGTGTCTCACGGAACCGTCTTTCAAGATTATTGATGATCCCCTCAAACTCGGTCTGATAGGTACCGGAACCATACTCGCTTCTGCGGTGTACGGTGATCCTCTCCCCTTTGGTACCATAAAGCAGGATATCTACTATCTCCTCGGGCAGGTCCTGAATGGGGGTATCGAGTGAAAAATGATATTTCTCGGCGAGGGCTTCCATATACATGGAGGCAATAGTACTTCCCTCCATCGCCCATCCGCTTCCCTTGATCGCTCCCTGCCGGACTGACTTGGTTCTGTCAGGCAGGATTCGGTCAACATCAATCTGCATGAACACCCCCAGACCGGTGCATTTTTTGCACGCACCAAAGGGATTATTGAAAGAGAACATCCGCGGACTCAGTTCATCAATGCTTACGCCGTGCTCCGGACACGCATAGTTCTGCGAGAACAGGATATCCTCCCCGCCGCTGACGGCAGCCATCACCAGACCTCCCGACAGCTTCGCCGCCGTCTCCACGGAATCGGACAGACGGGAACGGATCTCGCTTTTGATGACAAGACGATCCACCACGATCTCAATGTTATGCTTCTTATTCTTCTCCGGTTTGATGGTTTCGGACAGGTCATAGATGATGCCGTCCACACGCACCCGGACAAATCCGCTTTTCGATGCGGCTTCAAATTCCTTCTGGTGCTCACCCTTCTTGGCACGCACGACAGGGGCAAGTATCTGTATCTTGGTCCCTTCCGGCAGCGACAGCACCTGATCCACGATCTGATCCACCGTCTGCTGTCTGATCTCACGTCCGCAGACGGGACAGTGCGGTACGCCGATCCGGGCATACATCAGACGCAGATAATCATATATCTCCGTCACCGTCCCTACCGTTGAACGGGGGTTCTTCGAGGTGGTTTTCTGGTCGATGGAAATGGACGGCGACAGGCCGTCAATACTGTCCACATCCGGCTTGTCCATCTGTCCGAGGAACATCCGGGCATAGGAGGACAGGGACTCCACATAGCGGCGCTGTCCCTCGGCATAGAGGGTATCAAACGCAAGGGAGGATTTTCCCGAACCGGACAGGCCTGTGACTACCACCAGCTCATCTCTGGGGATTTCCACGTTGATATTTTTCAGGTTGTGCTCCCGGGCACCCTTCACAATGATTTTCTTAAATGGCATGGTTCTTCACCGCTTATGATCCTTTCATAGTTTTCCTGGATGGAACGCCTGGCACCGCTGAACGGCGGCCGGGCATCCACACCGTCCCCTTCTTCTCTGGGAATGAGATGAATACGGAAATGACCTACCGACTGAACCGCTGCCGTACACCTCTTTTTCCCACGGAAATCAATTTTTGCCTGCCGGTTTCCGGGGAAACCCTTTCCAAAATTCGCTGAGGGCTAAACCTTGCAGCAAGTTGTTACCGAAGAATGTGCATGGACTTTCAGGCAAGGTTTTTTCAAAATAAGTTTCCGTGCCTTTTTCCATATAATGCGAGATAAGGAGTGCACTGCTGCACTCCTTATGCTTCGTGTTATTCTTCTGAAGAGGTCTCGTCACCGTCGGTTCCGGTCTCTTCCTCTGTTGTTTCTTCCTTGGGGGTTTCGTCCGGCTCGTCCTCATCCTCCTGTACGGTGGGAATCGGCTTGCCTTCCATGGCAGCGGCAAACTGCTCGCCGGTCATCTTCTCGTGCTCGAACAGGAACTTCGCAACTACATGGAGCTGGTCGATATGGTCGCGGAGAATCTTCTCGGTCTTGTCATATCCCTCGGTGATATATTCCTTCACCTCGGCGTCGATCTTCGCAGCCGTCTCCTCGGAGTAGGTCTTATTGTGGCCGAACTCCTTGCCCAGGAACACCTCGCCGTCGGAGGAACCGTAGGTGATCGGACCGAGCTTCTCGCTCATACCGTATTTGGTAATCATGGAGAATACCAGATTGGTGGCTCTTTCGATATCGTTGGAAGCACCGGTGGAAATATCGTCCAGGATCACGGCCTCTGCGACACGTCCGCCAAGCAGCACCACGATCTCCTCCAGCATTTCCTTACGGGAACGATAGGATCTGTCCTCTGAGGGCAGCGACATGGTAAAGCCGCCTGCCATTCCACGGGGAATGATGGAAATCTGATGCACGGGATCCTGTGTCGGACAGTAATAGGTGGCAACCGCATGGCCGGCCTCGTGATAGGCGGTGAGCTTCTTCTCCTTCTCGGACATGACACGGGATTTCTTTTCCGTACCCACCACAACCTTGATCGTGGCCTCCTCCACCTCTTTCATGGTGATGGCCTTCTGATCCTTACGGGCAGCCAACAGGGCCGCTTCATTCAGCAGGTTCTCCAGATCGGCTCCCGTGAATCCGGCTGTGGATTTAGCAATGGTCTTCAGCTCCACATCGGGAGCCAGGGGCTTACCCTTTGAGTGTACCTTGAGAATCTCCTCACGGCCCTTGATATCCGGACGGCCTACCATAACCTGACGGTCAAACCGGCCGGGACGCATCAGCGCCGGATCGAGGATATCCGGACGGTTGGTGGCGGCGATCATAATCACGCCCTCATTCGCACCAAATCCATCCATCTCCACAAGCAGCTGGTTCAGCGTCTGCTCACGTTCGTCGTGGCCGCCGCCCAGACCTGCACCTCTCTGACGTCCCACGGCGTCGATCTCATCAATAAAGATGATGCAGGGGGAATTTTTCTTGGCCTGCTCGAACAGGTCCCTGACACGGGACGCACCCACGCCGACGAACATCTCGACGAAATCAGAACCGGAAATGGAGAAGAAGGGCACGCCTGCTTCACCGGCTACCGCTCTGGCAAGCAGCGTTTTACCGGTTCCGGGAGGGCCCACCAGCAGTACGCCCTTCGGAATACGGGCACCCAGTTCGTTATACTTCTTGGGATCCTTCAAAAACTCGACGATCTCACGGAGCTCTTCCTTTTCCTCATCGGCACCGGCCACATCGGCAAAGGTCGTCTTTCGCTTCTCGTCGTTGAGATTCTTGATCTTTGCCTTGCCGAAGCCCATCTGCTTTCCGGCATCTCCCAGTCCGCCGGAAAGTCTCCTCATAAAGAAGATCCAGACGACTGCCAGCAGACCGATCAGCACCAGGTTGGGCAGGAAGTTCAGCCACCAGGAATTGTCGGTAGCCTGTTTCCAGTTGAACTTCATGGGTGACTCCGGATGCTCTTTATTGTAATCCGTCACATAATCGTCAATGGAGTTAAGGAAGATAGAGATACTGGCAACATTGGTTTTGATCTCTTTCTTGCCTTTATATTCCGTATTCAGTTTCAGTTCCAGGGCGCCGGAACCGAAGTCGAGGGAGTATTCATCTACCTGCTGTTTCTGGAACATATAGATGATATCGGAGGTGGGATACTCCTCCTTGGGCTGCATAAAGAACAGCATGGAGATGGCAATGATCAGTACGATCGGTATACCGAGATAAATGAGCAGGTTTCGTATGGTTTTCTTATTGTCCAAGAGACTTGTCACTCCTTTGTTGATATCCTTCCCTGTTTCCTTGATAAGAATGCAGCGGGAACTGCCGGTCAGCCATAGATTTCTTTCTTGAGAACGCCGACATAGGGCAGATTTCTGTAATGCTCGTTATAGTCCAGACCGTAGCCGACCACAAAGAGATCCTGAATCGTCTGGCCGCAGTAATCGGGCGTAATGGGCTTGCGTCTTCTGCCGGGCTTGTCAAACAGCGTGCACACCTTGACGGAAAGTGCATTGCGGTTCATCAGATAATCCTTGATGTAGGACAGCGTGTTGCCGGTATCAAGGATATCCTCTACAATCAGGACATTCTTTCCCGCCACATCCGCGGAGACATCCTTCGTCACCCTGACGGTGCCGGAGCTTTCGGTGCCGTTGCCGTAGCTGGTGGCAGTCATAAAGTCGAGGGTGCAGTCCTTGACCTCGATTCTTCTGAACAGGTCAGAGAGGAACATGATGCTGCCCTTCAGAATCCCCACCACTACCAGCTGGGTACCGGCATAATCACGATTGATCAGTTCGGCAATCTTGCTGACTGTGTAGCCGATCTCGGCTTCATCAAGAATGATTCTTTCAATATCTGTATGCATAATCTATCCATCCTTTCAGTTCTCTGCGAACTTAAATATTTCTACAATCAATGACCAGTACACGCCGGGTGTCCGGGCTGATGCGGCATCTCTGTGCAGCGCCGATCCCCTCGAACCACAGAATACGGCTGCCCTCTGCCAGCAGAAGCCGGCTGCCCCGCTGTTCCTGCGGTATTTTCAGTTCTGTCATCAGTTTCTTGACGGTCTTGGTACAGTGCCGCCCGGCAGGAGAAAAGACATCTCCCGGACGCCGTGTGCGGAAATGCACCGTTAACGGTATTGTATCATAATCCAGAGAGTTATGAAACAAAAATTTTTCGTTTTTTTGATGGTTGTGAAATTCATCTATATTCATCACGGCTGTTGAAATGATTTTATGTTGAATCTCCAGTGTCTCTCCCGGGCACATCGGATATGTTTCGGTGACGGGAGCCATGACAGGCGCCGCTTTTTTTTCCGCATAAAACACGCCCTCACGGCACACGGCAAAGATATCCCGCTTTAATTCCAACGCACCACCATTATACACGATTTTATCGAGAAGTTCAATATGTTTTGCTTCGGGAATGATTGCATATTCTGCAAAAATCAGCCGAAAAGCTTCATGCCGCAGGGCAGGATGGGTATTTTTCAGGACATCTGCCGCATAACCCTCTCCGCATTGCGCCCGGGTGAGCAGACCGGATGCGGAAACCTGCAGGAAATCCTGTACCTCCCGCAGTCTGCCTGTCTGGGCAGCCGCCGTCCGTTCCACGGAAGGATTGACCGATTTCAGGACCGGTACGGCATCCAGACGCAGACGGTTACGGGTGTATGCACGGGTCAGATTGGTACTGTCGGTCACATAGGAAATACCGTTTTCCAGACAGTATGCTTCCACCTCTTCCCTCGTCACTTCGATCAACGGACGAATGATATTCCCCCTCACGGGCGGAATCCCGCACAGTCCTGCCAGTCCGCTGCCACGGGTAAGATTCAACAGGATGGTTTCCAGCTGATCAGATGCCGTATGTGCGGTAGCAATCTTTGCGTCAAGCTCATTCGCTTTACGCTCAAACCATTGGTACCGGATCTCCCGGCCGCATAATTCCGTGCTGATTTTCAGCCGTTTTGCCTCTGCCGCAACGTCCGCACGGAGAACAAACAGCTTTACATCCAGTTTTTTGCACAATTCTCTTGTAAAGCTCTCATCCTTGTCAGCTTCTTTCCCTCTCAATTGATGGTTCACATGACAGGCATAGATGTCAAATCCAAACTCTTTACGGACGGTTGTCAAAAAATGAAGCAGTGCCGATGAATCCGCACCGCCTGACAGTGCCACGATCACACGATCACCGCGGTGCAGCATCTCATATTTCCGGATCGTTTCAATAGCCTTATGGTTCACGTTCAAGCACCTGCGACGTGAAACGCATGAACTCGCCCTGCCAATGCAGCGGGACGGATCGTGTTTCACCATGTCTGTTTTTGGCAACGATACACTCGCCGCTGTTCTTATCGCTGTCCTCGTCCTTGCCCTCATCGTTCTTGTAGTAATCCTCACGGTAGAGGAACAGTACAATATCGGCATCCTGCTCAATCGAACCGGAATCTCTCAGGTCGGAGAGCTGCGGCTTATGCTCGGCTCTCTGCTCACTCGCACGGGAAAGCTGTGACAGCGTGATGACGGGTACATTGAACTCCTTGGCAAGGATTTTCAGGTTTCTGGTGATCTCCGAAATTTCCTGCACACGGTTGTCAATGCGGCGTGATGCCGACATCAGCTGCAGATAGTCGATGATCACCAGATCAACCTTCTTCAGACGCCGCAGCTTCGCTTTCATCTCCGGCACAGTAATACCGGGAGTATCGTCCATGTACATATCCGCCTTGCTCAGCACGTCTCCGGCTTCAATCAGTCTCACCCACTCCTCTTCACTGAGCTTGCCGGTACGGAGCTTCGTGCCTTCGATCAGTCCCTCCGTAGAGAGCAGACGTGAGGCAAGCTGTTCCTTTGTCATCTCCAGTGAAAAGAAAGCTACACGCCTCTTACAGGTCACAGACACATGACGGGCAATATTCAGAGCAAAACTCGTTTTACCCATACCGGGTCGTGCCGCCAACAGAATAAGGTCGGAACGGTTCAGTCCGGTAATGGTATTATCAAGCGCTCCGATGCCTGTGGGAATCCCCTTATACTGGTCGCTCTCGGGAGAATTGAGCAGATCAAGACGGTCAAAGGTCTGGAGAATCACATCGCCGACCTTTTCCAGTCCCTTCATGCTCTTGTTATCACGGATATCAAAAATCCGCTGCTCGGCGGAGTCGATCAGGCGAGAAACCTCACTGACAGGCTGTGAAGCATCACTGATGATTTCCCGTGAAGAGACGATCAGGCTGCGCAGCAGGTACCTGTCCCGAACGATCCTGGCATATTCCTCCACTCTTGAGATGGAAGGGACAATATTGCAAAGCTGCATCAGGTATGTCTTATACTCTGTACCGGCGGGATCTCCTGTCTCTTTCAGCTTTTCCAGAACCGTAATGAAGTCCACCGGACGGCTCAGGGTGAAGAGCTCGATCATTGCCTGGTAGATGGCTCTATGGGTCGTAACATAGAAATACTCTCCCGTGGGCAGGATCTCCATGACGTTGCTCAGCCATTCGGAATCCATCAGGATAGCGCCCAACACCGATTGCTCGGCTTCTACGCTATACGGAAGATTCATGCCGTCAACGGACATACTCACCTCGTTCTCGCTCATCTGTGTCACTTTCCTTTCTGTTAATCATCATCTTTTATGAACAAAAATTCGGAATCCCTTGATGAATTCCGAATTGCTGAAGTTCGTTATTGTAAACTGCTTACTGCTGCTCAGTGACCATGACCTTGATGTGTGCGGAAATGCCGGTGTACAGCTTGACTTCACAATTGTAGGTGCCAAAGGCTTTGATGTCCTGGTCAAGAACAACTTTTCTCTTATCAATGGAAAGGCTGAATTTCGTTTTCAGCTCGTTGGCGATCTCCTTGCTGGTTACCGAACCGAAAAGTCTGCCCCCCTGGCCTGCTTTTGCCGTCATGGTCAGGGTCTGTCCCTCAAGACGCTTTTTGTTTGCCTCTGCTTCGGCTGTTTCCACCGCGATCTTGTGCTGCTTGGACTGCTCGGCGTTTTTCAGCTCATTCAATGCCTGTGCATCTGCTTCTCTGGCAAGCTTTCTCGGGAACAGGTAGTTTCTGGCGTATCCATCGGAGACGTTGACCAGCTCCCCCTTCTTGCCGGAACCTTTGATATCCTGTAACAAAATGACTTTCATTTTCTTTTCCTCTTTTCTGTTTGATCTTGGTGCTCTCAGCTTATGCGTGGGGTTTGACCTTGTTGAAATCACGGTCACTGATGATGGAAACCAGCTTCTCCCTGGCTTCCGCCATGCTCTCACCCTCCAGCTGACAGGCTGCCATGGTTTGGTGTCCGCCGCCACCCAGCGCCTCCATGATGATCTGGACATTCATGTCACCGAGGGAACGTGCGGATATATTAACGGTCTTGGCCGTTCTGTACATCACAAACGAAGCCTTCACATTCTCAATGCCCAACAGCTCATCTGCTGCCTGCGCGGATGCAATGCGGATATCGGGGATCTCCTCGTCGGCACAGGCAATGGCACAATTATTGAAGATCTCGGCTTCACTGACCAACTTATATTTTACTTTGTATGTATCAATCGAATTGGAGAACAGTCGCTTTACCTCGACGGTATCTGCGCCATTGCTCCGCAGATAGGCTGCGGCCTCAAATGTCCGTACACCGGTACGCAGAACGAAATTCTTTGTATCCAGCATGATACCCGACAGCAATGCCTCACTTTCCAGTCGACTGAGGGTATCACTCCCCAGGTACTGTACCAGCTCCGCCGTCATTTCGCTGGCTGACGAAGCATAGGGCTCATGGTAGAATACCAACGCCTTGTCAATATGATTGACCATCATCCGATGGTGGTCGATCACGACTACCCGGCTGCATTTCTCGTAAATCGTCTTGGACTCCAGGAAGTTCGGAGAATGGGTATCTACAATAATCAGCAGACTCTTGTCATTCAGCAGGTCAAGCGCCTCATCCTCGCTGCGGAACATCTCCGAAAGACCTGCCCGATCAAAGCTGGCCACCAGGGATTTTGCCAGCGTCTGCTCCCGGTTAATGAGGATATAGGCATCCTTATGCAATCCTTTTGACACCGCACTCCACATTCCCACCGCTGCACCCACAGCGTCGAGGTCGGAATATCGGTGCCCCATGATGATGACATTGCTGCTGTTATTGATATGATTTGACAGCGTGGAGGCGATTACCCTTGTACGGACCTTATCGCGCTTCTCAATGCCCTTCGACACACCGCCGAAGAACTTATAGGACTCCGCTTTCTTCACGGCAGCCTGATCGCCGCCGCGTCCCAGCGCCATATCCAGCGCCTGACGTGCCCACTGCTCGTTTTCTTTGTAGCTGCTGCCGCCGTATCCGACACCGATGGAGATCGTGGCGTTCATGCGCTCATTGATCCTGATGGAACGGATATCGTCCAGGATCTTGAATTTCTCGTCGATGAACTTGCGGATATTGCGCTCCTCCATCACCACGATGTACCGGCCGCCGCTGATCTTTTTATAAAAGCCCGTGGTGGATGACACCCACTTGACAATGGCCTGCTCCACCTCAACGGTGATCTTGCTGGCTTCACCGTCCTCTGTCTCACGTTCAATCTCGTCTTTGTTATCAAAGGCAACGATCCCTACGACAGGACGGGACGCAAGATATTCGTCAGAGTTGGATTTATAGAAATTATCGTCGATAAAATAGACGATGGCCCCTGCATCATGGCGCACACCGAACACGATGAACCAGTTATCTCCATAACAGGTGTCTGTCCCGTTGTCGTCAAAGACGGATTCCGGATTGCCGCTGGACAGGTACTGGCTCAGGTTGGTACCGAGACTCTTGTCCGACGGACAGATCCGCTCCCCGAAGCACTGGTTCACTGCCAGCAGTTCATAGTGCTCACCGAGGATCGCAACCGGTACACGGATATCGTCGATCGTGCGTTTTTCCTCCTTGAACAGCTTCCGTGAGGCGCCGTTCAACACCTTTGTCACATAGCTGCGGATATTGAAGATACTGATGACGGCAATCAGCAGAGCCACCAGTGCCATCACCAGTTCCCCGAGAAAGATCAGCAGGCTGAAGCGGATGGACAGAATCGCCATCACTAACATGGCTAAGCCGAATATCCCCAGCAGGGCGCATACAAAATTCTTATTCTCTTTTTTTCTCACGCTGATCACCACCGAAAGAAAGAATCAGAAAACAACTGTCAGGCTCAGACCTCCATGATGATGGGAAGAATCATCGGACTTCTTCTGGTCTTGTCATACAAGAGCTTGGAAAGCTCATCCTTGATGGTATTCTTGATAACGCCCCACTCATGCACGCCCTGCTGCTGGCACTCCTCCAGCGCGTCAATGACGACATTTCTGGCGCTGTCCATCAGCGGTTCGCTCTCTCTGACGTAGACAAAGCCTCGTGAAACAATATCAGGTCCTGCCACGATATGACCATCCTCGTTATCAAGGGTGACAACTACCACGATCAGGCCGTCCTGACCGAGATGCTTTCTGTCACGCAGCACAATACTGCCCACGTCTCCTACGCCGAGACCGTCTACCAGTACCTTGCCGGCCGGAATGCTGGGAAGCTGCTTGATATATTCCTTGTTCAGCTCCACCACATTTCCGATATCTCCGATAAAGATATTGGAGCGGGGCATTCCCATATCCATTGCCAGCTGTGCGTGCTTGATGAGATGCTTCTGCTCGCCGTGTACGGGGATGAAATACTTGGGCTTGGTCAGACCATGCATCAGCTTCAGTTCCTCCTGGCAGGCGTGTCCCGAAACGTGTACCTCATACATGGATTCGTAGACAACCTTACAGCCGTGTTTCATCAGCTCATTCACCACGGAACTTACGGCCTTTTCGTTGCCGGGAATGGGATTGGCGGAAATGATGATATAATCCTCCGGTCCCACCTCCACCTTCCGATGGTCGGAATAGGCCATACGGGACAGGGCAGACATCGTCTCTCCCTGGCTGCCGGTGGTCACCAGGACAATCTGTTCTTTGGAATAATGACCGAGCATATCAATGTCGATAATCAGGCCGTCAGGCACGTTGATGTATCCCAGCTCTGAGGCGATGGTCATATTGTTGATCATGCTTCTGCCGGAGAAAGCGACCTTTCTGCCGTATTTCTGGGCACAATCGAGAATCTGCTGGATCCTGCCCAGATTGGAAGCAAAGGTAGCGATGATGATCCTGCTTTTTTCGGCTTCCTTGAAAAGCAGGTCAAACGTATGGGCTACCTTCTGTTCCGTCATGGTATAGCCGGGGCGCTCCGCATTCGTGGACTCCGCCAGCAGCGCCAGTACACCGCTTTTGCCCAGCTCCGCAAAGCGGGCAAGGTCAATCATGCCGCCGGTGGTAGGCGTACAGTCGATCTTGAAGTCACCGGTATGGATGACGGTTCCGGCAGGCGTGTGAATGGCCAATGCGACGGAATCGGGAATCGAGTGGTTCACATGGATAAACTCAATGGACATACAGCCGAGCTTGATCCTCTGCCCCGGCTTGACGGTATTGAGCTTTGCTTTATTGAAAAGATTGTGTTCTTTCAGTTTACTGCCCACCAGTCCGAGGGTGAGCGGTGTGCCATAGATCGGCACGTTGATCTTCCGGAGCAGGTACGGCAGCGATCCGATATGATCCTCATGGCCGTGGGTCAGCACTACTCCCTTGATCTTCTCCTTATTGCGCTCAACGTAGGTGAAATCAGGAATCACCAGATCCACACCCAGCATATCACCGTCAGGAAACGCCATGCCGCAGTCAAGCAGGAACATATCGTTGTCACATTCAAATAAGGTAATATTTTTTCCGATCTCATTCAGACCGCCGAGAAATGTTACTTTCACGGAATGATCTGAAGCCTTATTGTATTGCCGCTTGGGCTGAAACTCACTGCTGCGGTGACCTCTCTGGGTTCTGCTTCTCTCAGGAGATGCCTCTGTAGGGCTCTTTCTGGCGGGCTGCATGATTCTCTCTTCTACTATCAATTTCTCTTCATGCAAACGATGGTCAGAGGGCTTCTGTGACGGTACGATACGTTCAAATAATCCGTCTGCACTCTTTTCAGCCATGACCTTCTTATGCACCACCCGTTTTCCTGCTGTCAGCCTGGAGTCTGAAACACCCCTGCTTCCACGATTGGTTGGCACATTTTTCCTATTAAATTCTGATAACACGAATAAATACCTCCGTTTTCATGTTTTTAAAATACTTTGATCCATAATGTTGTTTGAACTGTCTGCTGCGGGATCGTTCAGCCTTATGAACGGTCACAGGATTCCGAACACAATATATAATTCATTTTACTATTTTTCCCTGATTCTGTCAATACATTATTTCGTCGAACCACGAAAATCAATTCTTCAATCAATTCTTCCCTGCCAGTTCCCGTGGAAAACCTTTTTCTGGCGAAAAAAAGGTTTTCCACGCACCCCGTTCCAAAATTCGCTGAGGGATAAACCTTGCAGCAATCTGAATCCCCAATCAATAAAATGGCTCCATCCCCTTGCGTATCCGCGTATTTCCTGTATAATAATACTATCACGAAAAACGAGGAGTCATTATTATGAAACAGATCGAGTTATTTACGGACGGCGCCTGCAGCGGGAATCCCGGTCCCGGCGGCTGGGGAGCCATCCTACGCTATCAGGGACATGAAAAGGAGCTCTCCGGCGGTGAAGCCATGACCACCAACAACCGCATGGAAATGATTGCCGTGATTGAAGGACTGAAAGCCCTGAAAGAGCCTTGCGAGGTGATTCTCACCAGCGATTCCAAATATGTGTGCGATGCCCTGAAGCTGGGGTGGGCTAAGAAATGGAAACAGAACGGCTGGATCAAGAGTGACAAGTCAAAGGCAAAGAATCCCGAGCTATGGGATGAGCTGCTGACGCTCACAGAAAAACACCGTTTGACGATCCGCTGGGTACGCGGCCACAACGGTCACCCGGAAAACGAACGCTGTGACAAATTAGCTACGGCTCAAGCCAGGAAACACGCTTCATAACCAACCGGAAACGGCATACCATCCGAACATTCGCTGTACGGACGGTATGCCGTTTTCGTTATTCTATGGTTCCTTTATAAAGCTCGAAATCTACGGTTCCCATCGGCACGCTTGCGCTGATGACCTTTATCAGCACATTATCACCGATCGCATAGCTCTCGCCACTGCGCCGGTCGGTGGTCGTGGTGGTGCCGTTAAACTCGAAGAACGCATCCTCCAGCTGTGCCAGATTGACAAAGCCCTCCACACCGTTCTCAATACACACGAAAATGCCCCGGTTGGTCACGCCGGATACCAGACCGTGATGGATCTCTCCGATATGGGAGGTCATGTATTCGGCAGCGTAGCATTTCTCGGCATCACGCTCGGCTCTGACGGCACGGAGCTCCCGGTCGGAGGAGATCTTCGCCGACTCACGGGCAAATTCCCCATATCTCCGTTCGATTTCGTCAACGGATACTCCGCTGACAAGGTCCGTCAGGATACGGTGAATCGAAGTATCCGGATAGCGCCGGATGGGTGAAGTGAAATGACAATAATCCGCCAGCGACAAGCCGAAATGTCCCAGGGGACGGGCATCATAACGTGCTTTTGCCATGGTGCGCAGAACCTGCATGGAAATGAGCAGGGCGTATTTTGTCTGACTTGCCTGACGGATCAGCTCCGAAAGGTCCGTCTGATGCACACCCGTTTTAATCCGTCTCACGGCAAAGCCGCAGGCCGCAGCGATCTCGGACAGGGAGGACAATCTGTCTTCCTCGGGGGCTTCGTGTACCCGGTAGACAAACGGTATCCCGGCACTCTTGGCGTAAAGAGCGGCGGCTCTGTTGGCGGTAATCATAAACTGCTCGATCAGTTCCTCCGCTTCCCCGCGCTCCCGGGTGCCTACATCCGTACACACACCGTTCTCATCCAGAACAAAGCGAAGTTCACTGGTTTCGATCTCCAGCTCTCCCCTCTGCTTTGCCTTGGCCTTCAGGATATCGGCAAGCTCTCTGGCAGCAGTCAGCGACTCGGTAACCGGAGCGTATTTCTCCCGGATCGTTTCGTCTGCCGTGCCGTCAAACAGCGCATTGACCTCCGAATATACACCGCGCACTCTGGAACAGATCACGGTTTTCTCAAAACGGTAATCCACAAGCTCCGCTTTCTCGTCCAGCTTCATCAACGCCGAAAACGTCAGCTTCTTCACGCCGGCATTCAGCGAACAGCAGCCGTTGGAAATCTCTACCGGCAGCATGGGAATCACACGGTCGGCAAAATAGACGGAGGTTCCTCTGTCCATGGCGCTCTCGTCAAGACGGCTGCCCGGGGTGACATAGTGCGACACATCAGCAATGTGTACGCCCAGTTCCCAGCCGTCCGGCAGCTTTCTGACAGAGATCGCATCATCCAGGTCTTTCGCGTCGGCTCCGTCGATGGTGAAGATGGGCTCGTCCCGCAGATCAAGACGTTTGGCGATCTCCTCTTCGGTGATGGGTTCCGCTGCCTTCACAGCCGCTTCGTGCTTGACGGCAACCGTAAACTTGGAGGGAATCCCGTTGGCGTCGATAATCGCATCCGAACACACCCTGGCAGAATCCGCACGTCCGTAGATATGAATGATCCTTGCAACGATTTTCTTTTCCTTCTGGTCAAACGAGATGGCGGCCTTGACCTTGTCGCCGTTCTTGCTCTTGAGTTCGCCGCCCCTGACCACCGGCAGACTATATGCAAAGCCGTTATCAGGGATGACAAAGGCTTTTCCTGCCTTTCCTCTCTCCCGCTCCACCATACCGGTGATAATACGGGAGCCTTTCCTGATGATCTTGTCGATCTCTCCATAGGGACCCTTTTCGCTGTCCCTGATGTTCTTCAGCATAACAAGATCCCCCGGCATGGCGCCCTTGGAGGAAGACGCATTGACGAACACATCCTCATGGTCGGGGTCCTCCGGCTGTGCAAACAGAAAATGCTTGCTCTGGCGCACTACGGTGGCACGCAGGCAACCCACTACAGAGGGCAATGCAACCTTCTTCCGCTTGATGATGATGATCTCTCCCTCTGCTTCCATCTGAGAGACCAGCCGGTTAAAATGTTCTATCTCTAAAATTCCCGTGGCAATCAGCAGTTCCATCCGGTCGATCGGTTCTGTCTGCTGCGACAGGATATCGGTGATTAACAGTCTATCGTCCTGATTCATATACTCCTTCTCTCCTTATTTTGTCGCGGACGAGCATGGTGGCAAAGCCCAGCAGGTTCTGCCCTGTCCATTCGGCCATCTCAGACCGTCTCTCGTCCTTCATGGAAATGCCCGTCGCCCAAATCTTATCCTCGACAGCACATTCCGCCAGCAACTGATCGCCGGTGGAAAGCAGACGGGCTTTTAATTCTTCGTTCTGACTGTACTTCGCATATAATCCTTCATAAATGATGATCTGCCGCATTCCGTTCCATATTACAGCGTTAAACGGCGTCACCTTTCTGCCGTATGCCTTGATCCTGGCTGTATCGGTGGTATCCATAATGGCCTGCTGCATCCGCTCATCTCCGAACAACAGCGCTTTCCGGTACATCATGTACTGCTCCATGGAAGTGTAGGTGATCCCGTCAAGTGTGAAATCCGACAGGTGCCAGTTGCTCAACCAGCCATTCGGTTCATCGGGATTGTGAAAGCATATTACCTTGTTCATAAATGTCTTCCTTTACTCCGTCATAAACAGGATACCCAGGGTACCCGGTCCGCAGTGAGAGGAAATCGTACAGCTCGCTCTTTCAATATAGGTCTTTTGAAAGAAGTGCAGACGGTCAAGCTCCTCCTTGACGACATCGACGTACTTCTGTGCCATACCGGCATGGGTGATGAAGACACGGTGATTGCGGATCTTCTCATATTTCTCCAGCTGGTCATGCACATACGTCACCAGTACCTTTTCCAGTTTGCCGCGGTACTTCTTTCCCACCGTCATGGAACCATCGGTATTGATGACCTCAATGCTCGGTTTGAGCTGCAGCAGATTCGCTCCCAGCATAGCAAGTGTGGAACAACGTCCGCCTGCCCGCAGATAATCCAGCTTATCAATCACAAAGCTGGCATGGCATTTCGGCACCAGCGCCCTGAGCTCCTCGGCAACCTCCTTGGCGGAACAGCCCTGTGCAATCAGATCGGCAGCTTCAATGACCAGATGGCCGCTGCCGGAGGACAGGTTGCAGGAATTGACGGGATAGACATGACCCAGCTTCTCGGCAGCCGCTACACAGTTCTGATAGGAGGAGGAAATGGCCGATCCAAGACTGATATGCACAACCTCATAGCCCTGTTCCAGGTAGGGACGGAACTTGTCAATATACTCCTGGGTATTGATCGCCGCCGTTTTCGGGAGCTTGCCGGTTCTGCCGAAATGGGCATAGATCTCGTCGGGGGTGATATCCACACCATCATCAAAACTCTGTTCGTCAAGAATAATATGCATGGGCATGAGCTGTGCTTTGGTGCTTTCCAGTAGCTCGCCGGAAATATCGCAGGTACTGTCTGCTGTGAGCAGAATCTTTGCCATCGTTGACACTCCTTTTTACTTGTTTTTTCGGTAATTAGCAGATTCTTTTCTGCGCTTTTGCTGTCTGATATCCGTTCCCACAAACTCCACCCTGTCAAGGGTGCCGATGATGCGGGAGATAATACGGCTGTTATATTTATCCTGCAGCTCCGAAAGAGACAGGTTCGTGCTGATAATCATGGGCTTTGCAGTGATCATCCGGGTATTGATGATATTATACAGCGCCGAAACAATAAACTTGGAATTGAACTCCGTCCCGAGATCGTCAATGATCAGCAGGTCACATTCCGTGACCAGCTGCTCGGTATTGCCTTCTGACCGGCGGATATCAAAATGCTCGCTTTCGATCTTCGAGAGAATGGCCGGTGCGGACACATACACCACACCATAGCCCTGGTCGATGATCTCCTTGGCAACCGCCAGGGAAAGGTGTGTCTTGCCCAGACCCGGTGCACCCTGAAAAAGCAGGCTGTGAGAAAACTCGTTGAACGTACGGGCGTACTTCTTGCAGAACCCCAGCACATTGTTCATGTGGGTGTAGGGGCTGACACGTCCCTCTGCGCTGGGGGTCTTGGAATAGTAATCAAGCGAAAAGCTGTCAAAATCCGACAGCGACAGGGGTGAGATCCGATTCAGGTTTTCATAGGCGGTGTCCCGCAGGAGCTTTTTCATGCATTGGCACATTCTGCCGTCCAGATATCCGGTATCCTTGCACACAGAACAGTCATACCAGGGCTCAAGATAGTTCTCCGGCAGATCAAATCCTTTCAGAATGTTCAGAAGCTCCTGCTGCAGTCCCTGATTGGCTTTTTTCAGGCGTTCCAGCTCTTCACGGAGATCAGCACCGCCGAATACCGCCTTCGCCGCCGCAACCGATGTGCGTGCGATGGTGCGCTCGATGCTCTCCACTCGGGGAGCTCGTGTATACAGACTGCTTCTTCGCTTGTCCAGTTCCTGTTGGGAAAAAATCCGCTTCCGTTCCAGCTTCTTCTCCGCCATTTCATAGATCTCTGCTGAATATCCCATATTACCACTCCCCGTCCGTTACACTTGTGCTCTCGTATTCCGATATATCATAAGTGGCTTCATAGCCATCCTGTTTTTTGGTTTTCTTGCGGTTCTGTTTTTCCTGCTTCACCTGCTCAGGCGTAGTGATCCCGGCGTTATGCCAGCGTTCCAGAATCGAATTGGTATACTTCGGGATGTACTTTCCCTTGGCGTCTACACACACCTCATAAGCAGCCCGTATCATCTCCCCAGAAAAATGCCATTGGTTGATCCAGCGGTCCGCAATAACCGACTCTTTCTCGGTAGGTGAATGCTGCTCCGCACCAATGATGCACTGTACCTTATTGGCTGCATCTCTTCCGGATGTTAGCTGACGGATTTTCGCCTCGGCGGCACTCAGAGTGGTGATCTCATCCTCCGCCCAGTTGATCGCCATCTTTTCAATATACCGCATATTGCCCTTGCCGATATTGAAAGCATATTGCAGCAGCATGAGAATGACCTCTACAGGCAGTCCGTCATATTCATGGATGGTGAGCAGCACCGCCTTATCGTTCGGACTGGTGATACGTCCTAATATTTCTTCCGCTGACTGCATCAGAAAGGCAACGTCAGAATCTTCACTGATCCGGAGATTCATGTAGTTCATATCGGGCTTTCCCGGCCTTGTCAGCGGACGCTTCTTCTCAGGAACCTCTGTAACCGGTTCCGGCGTCGGCACAGGAACTGTCTGCTGCGGCTGCATGGGAACCGCCTGCACAGGTTCTACGGGAAGTGCCGGGGTGATAACATTGTCTTCCATGGCGATCAGTCCTGTTTGTACCCAGTACTGCATACAGTCCCGCACATCCGCTTCCTGCATGGTGAGTGCCCCCGCAATATCCGCGGTGGTAAAGCCTTCTCCCGAATGGCGCAGTACCCAGAGAATCACTTTCAGCTGGGCTGCCCCTGCTAATTTGAGATGTTTGTCTACAAGCTCACACGGGAGCGCAAAGACACTCCTCCACGCTCCAAGATTGATATGATATTCCATTTCGTTCATCCTATACTTTCCTTATCCGTTATTATACCACAGTTTCCCGCTCTTGAAAAGGGATATCTGTTCCGCACCACGGAAATCAATTCTGACCTGCCAGTTACCAGGAAAACCTTTTTCGTAATCTGCCGTGTTTTGGTTTATTCAAGTGACTTACAGGTGTCTAAAATCTTTCATTCAGCTTCTTCGCTTCCTGCAGAAGTCTGTCACGGTCGTTCGGCAGCTCTCCCTCGATCACCAGCGCCAGCAGTTCATTCAGCAGGATACCGATCCTCTTTCCCTCGTGAATCCCCAAACACTGGAGGTCATATCCGTTGAGTGCCATCTGTTTGAGTGAAAATACCGCATGGTTCGCAAGCTCTGCATGGAAGATTCCCTCCAGCCGGTCTATGTACTCTAACTTCTGGGTGATCATCAAGGGGTTCTGCCCCTTTGCATCCGCCCGCTTCAACGACAGCAGCAGGGGAAACAGTTCCGTACCGGTCTTTGCCACCAGGCGGCGTACATTCTTGCTGTCGGCAGGAGGACGTCGGTCATGCAGCTTGATCAGCAGGCAGACTGTCTGAAGGGTACGATTATCACTTTTCAGACGCTTCAGGATATCATGTGCCATCAATGCACCCACATCGGGATGACCGTGAAAATGTCCGATGTTCTTTTCGTCGATTGTAAAGCAGCGCGGCTTGCCAATATCATGCAGGAAAGCTGTAAGCCTTAACAGCGGATCAGGCTCGCTGTTGGCAACCACCTTGACAGTATGCTCCCACACATCATAGCTATGGTGGGGATTGCGCTGCCGGAACCCCAGCATCGGTGTGACTTCGGGAACAAACACTCCGATCACATCCGGGTACTCCATCAGCAGTTCCTCTACCCGTCTGCCGGTGAGGATCTTCTGAAACTCCGCCATGATCCGCTCGGCTGAAATATTCGTCAGCAGACGGGCATTGCGGTGGATACTTTCGGCTGTGGCGGGATCAATCGTAAAACCAAGCTGCGACGAGAACCGCAGCGCACGCAGGATGCGCAGCGCATCCTCATGGAACCGTTTATCCGGATCACCTACACAGCAGATGCGCTGCTGCCGGAGATCCTCGATGCCGTTGTAAAGATCCACCAGTCCCTTGCTGTCGTTATATGCCAGGGCATTCACGGTGAAATCGCGTCGGGCAAGATCCTGTGCCAGATTGCGGACAAAGGTAACCTCCTTGGGATGACGATTATCCTCATACTCACCGTCTGTACGGAAGGTGGTGATCTCGTAATTCCGATGGTCAAAGCGCACCGTCACCGTACCATGCTTCATGCCGTTTTCAACAATGTTTTGTTTTCCAAGTATTTTCAGAGTCTCTTCGGGCAGGGCGGAGGTACAGATATCCCAATCCGCAGGCTGCTTGCCCATCAGACTGTCACGAATACAACCGCCTACCGCATAAGCATCATGTCCCGCCGCTCCAAGCTGACGGATGATCTCACTCACCGTTTCAGGCAGTTGGATGATTCTGTTCATCTTGTCCCCTCCTTTGATCTTTCTGAAACAATAAAGCATCCTCAATGCTGCCATTGAAGATGCTTTGAGAAATTGTTTTTTTCTGTTATTTCCTGATCAGGCAGCAGATGCGGCTGTGGATGAAGCAGCTTCACTGGACTCCTGGGCTGCAGAGCTCTCTGCTTCTGAAGCAGCTGCGGAGCTTTCTGTCTTGGATGCCTCTGCGCTGCTCTCGCTGCCGGAAGCCTGTGTGCTCTCTGCTTTACTGCTCTCTTCTGTCTTGCTCTCCTCTGTCTTGCTCTCTTCACCGGAAGCCTGTGCGCTTGCCTCTGTGGAAGCCTGCGATACGGTGGAAGTCTCAGCAGCGGGTGTCTCCTTGGATTTACCTGTCCAACCGAAATAGGACAGGGCATTCAGCAGAACAATGAAAACGAAGAAAGTAATGGCACAGACCTTTGTCACCTTTGCAAACAGGGCATCGGCCGTCTTGGCCTTTCCTCTCTTCATAAAGGAATCCGCACCGCCCGTGATAGTTCCCAGGCCAGCGTCATGTCCCTCCTGGAGAATGATGACGATGATCATAATGACCGACAGCAGCAATACAACAAAGCCGATTACGATTTCCCAAATTCCCATATTTTTAATCCTCCTAAAAAGTAGCTACTTGCTTAACAATACTTATCTATATTATCATATCTTTCTGATAAAATCAAGTAGTTTCTGATAACGGATGCGGATAATTAGCGTGTATTATGATGTGATTCATACAGACAGTGCTCCGACGGCGGCGCTCTTCGCTATTCGTCACTTTCCACCGGCTCCTTTTTCTCTGTCCGGAGCCAATGGTACACGTTGGCTTTATTCATTCCCAATGCTTTGCCGATGGCTCTGCCGCTGGCACCGCTCCGGTACATCCGCAGCGCCTGCTGCTTGATCTCATCAGGATATTCATGCTTCTTCGGTTCAGGCGTATAGCGCATACCGCAGATCCTGCACTGACAGCGCCGTGTGCCGGAACGGTTGTAGCCGATATTGACCTGATGCTCTGCCGTTCGGCATTTCGGACACTGCCGGTTGGGATCAATCGTTGCTTTTCTCATTTCGGAACTCCTTACGGGATACGTCAGAAGGTGATCTGTTCGCCGTTTTCATCCGTGCGCGGCAGCTGTCCGGCGGACGGAATCGTTTTGGTGCGGTAACGGTCGGGGGCGGATAACATTCCCTCCTCATAGATTTCGGCAGAAATGATCCGGTGGCCCTTTTTCAGCTTGAACAGCGCCACGCCCTGTGTGGTACGGGAGGTCTTCGTCACCAGATCGGATGCCTTAACAATCAGCATTCTGCCGGAGGAGGATTTTACAAGAATTTCCTGCTCGTCATCCTCCACATAAAGCACGGCGGCCAGCTTATCCTTATCGGAATAGGCTCCTGTCAGCTTTTTGCGGTTGGTCTTGGTGGCATAAGCTTCCAATGCAATCTTCGCTGCCTTGCCGTTTTCAAAGAAGAAGAACACCGTGCCATGATAATCCTTCGTGGGAATCATATACACCGCACTCTCTCCCTCATCGAACCCAAGCTTGGAGGGGATGTAATCCCCCAGTACGCTGGCTTTGGTATCGGCAAACTGCGGTGCCTTGGCTTTGTAAGCCTGCTGGCGGTCGGAGAAGAAGATGAGGTCAATGTTATTGGTGACCTCGAAGTGCTCCAGAATCTCATCCCCTTCCTTAAGCTTATGCTCGCCGCCCATCCGCAGCGACAAGGGCGTGATCTTCTTGAAATAGCCCTCTTTCGTAAAGAAGAGATTGACCGCATAATCCGGCACCTCTTCCTCGGTGCTGACCTCGGCGATCTCATCCGCATATATCATCATGCTGCGGCGGGGCTGGGCGTATTTCTTGATGATCTCCTCCAGCTCCCGGATGATGATCTTCTTGATCTTTGTATTGCTGCCAAGGACGGATTCCAGCTCGGCAATATCCTTTTCCAGCTGGGCAATATCATTGGTGTGCTTGAGGATATACTCCCGGTTGAGGTGACGGAGCTTGATCTCGGCAACGTATTCCGCCTGCACCTGGTCAATGTCAAAGCCATCCATGAGGTTCGGAACCACCATGCTCTCCTCTTCGGTGTTGCGGATGATCCTGATGGCTTTGTCAATATCCAGCAGAATCTTTTCCAGACCGCGCAGGAGGTGCAGTCTGTCCTGTTTCCTGTGCAGATCATAATAGGTTCTGCGTTTGACACACTCAATGCGGAAGGCTGACCACTCATTGAGCAGTTCACGCACACCAAGTACCCGCGGTGTCCCGGCAATCAGAACATTAAAATTGCAGGAGAAGGAATCCTCCAGCGGCGTCATTTTATACAGCTTCTGCATGAGCTTGTCGGCATCCGTGCCGCGCTTGAGGTCAATGGTGATTTTCAGACCGTCAATACCTGTTTCGTCACGGATATCGGAAATCTCACGGATCTTTCCCTGTTTGACAAGGTCAATGACCTTCTCGATCACGGCCTCAGAGGTGGTGGTCTGCGGTATGCTCAGGATATCAATGCAGTTGGCATATTTATCGTATGTGTAGCGGCCGCGTAAACGGATACTGCCCCGTCCGGTCTCATAGATATTGCGGATGACGTCCTTATCATAGATGATCTGTGCCCCGCCGGTAAAATCGGGAGCAATCAGAGTGGACATAATGTCAAAATCGGGGTCTTTCAGCAGTCCGATCGTGGTACGGCAGACTTCTTCCAGGTTGAATGAACAGATCGAGCTGGCCATACCCACCGCAATACCGGTATTGGCGTTTACCAGCACGGAGGGAAAGGCTGCCGGCAGCAATGTCGGCTCTTTCAGGGTATTATCGTAGTTATCGACAAAGTCCACGGTATCCTTGTCAATATCGTTGAACAACTCGCTGCAGATCGGATCGAGCTTTGCTTCGGTATATCGTGAAGCAGCCCATGCCATGTCGCGGCTGTAAAACTTACCGAAGTTTCCCTTGGAATCCACATACGGATGCAGCAGGGCTTCGTACCCGCGGCTCAGACGCACCATGGTATCATAAATGGCAGCATCACCATGGGGATTGAGCTTCATGGTCTGTCCGACGATATTGGCGGATTTTGTCCTGGTGGAACCAAGCAGCCCCATTTTATACATGGTATAGAGCAGCTTGCGGTGTGACGGCTTGAAACCGTCTATTTCGGGAATGGCACGGCTGAGGATAATACTCATCGCGTAGGGCATGAAGTTTTCGGTGAGCGTGGAGACAATCTTCTCCTCCACGATCTCTCCTGCTCCGGCAATATAGCCCTGCAGCTTCGGTGCAGCGTCACTTCCCGTGCTTTTCTTTTTTCTTGCCATTATTTCCTTCTCCCCTTTTTTCTGTTGAGGGTAACGCAGCGGCGTTGGTAGTCATCGGTGGGTTCCTTTTTCCTTATGAAACATCCAGATCGTCAATGTATTTATACCCGTTTTCGATGATATAATCCCGTCTGACACTGAGGTTGTCGCCCAGCAGCACATCAAACAGCTCCGAGGTTCTGGCAGCTTCATCGGGCATGATCTTTATCAGGCGCCGTGTGGCAGGATTCATCGTCGTCAGGCTCATCATTTCCGGCTCGTTTTCACCCAGTCCTTTGGAGCGCTGGATGGTGAATTTCTTATTGCCGATCTCCTTGACAAACTGTTCCTTTTCCGCCTCCGTATAGGCAAAATAGACCTTATCCTTGGTGTTGATCTCATATAGCGGAGATTCCGCGATAAATACCTTTCCCTCTCTGATGAGCGTCGGTGTGAGACGATAGATCATGGTCAGCAGCAACGTGCGGATGTGGAAGCCGTCAACATCGGCATCGGTACAGAAAATCACCTTGTTCCACCGCAGCAGATCAAGATCAAAGGATGCCAGTTCCTTGTTGGCCTTGGACCTGACCTCTACACCGCAGCCTAATACCTTCAGCAGATCGGTGATGATCTCGCTCTTGAAGATCTTGTCATAATCGGCCTTCAGGCAGTTGAGGATCTTGCCGCGGATGGGAATGATGGCCTGGAAATCAGGATTTCTCGCCTGCTTACAGGCGCCCAGAGCCGAATCACCCTCCACGATGAACAGTTCACGCTCGGATTTATCCTTACTGCGGCAGTCCACAAACTTGGCGACCCTGCCGGTCATATCCATTTTACCGGCAAGGGTGCGCTGGATGTTCAGCCTGGTTTTCTCGGCACTCTCACGACTGCGCTTATTGATGAGCACCTGGGACGCAATCTTCTCTGCATCCAGCTTATTCTCGATAAAATACACTTCCAGCTGATGACGCAGGTATTCCGTCAGCGCATCCTGGATTCCCTTATTCGTGATGGCCTTTTTCGTCTGATTCTCATAGGACGTCACACTGGAGAACGAGGAGATCACGATCACAAGACAATCCTTGACATCATCAAAGTTGATCTTACTCTCGTTTTTATTGTACTTGCCGTTTTGTTTCAGATAGGCGTCAATGGAGTAGAGAAAAGCGTTCTTCACAGCCCTCTCCGGAGCGCCGCCGTATTCCAGCCAGCTGGAATTATGGTAGTATTCCGCCGTGCTCACCCGGTTGGAAAAAGCAAGAGAGATATTGATCTTGGTTCTATATTCGGGCTTGTCGTCACGGTCCCTCACCATCCGTTCTGTCTGCCAGAACTGTACCTGAGAGAGTGCATCCTCCCCTACCAGTTCCCTGACATGATCGGCAATACCGTTTTCATACTGAAATTCGGTTGTCTCGAACCGGCCGTCCTTCTGGGAGCGGAACACAAAATGAATGCCCGCATTGACAACCGCCTGACGCTTGATGGTATCCAGGAAGTAGTCATCAGAGATGTTGATATCGGTGAACACCTCCAGATCGGGCTTCCAATGGATTTTTGTACCGGTTTTTCTGCCCGTATACTGTTCACGATGCAGGCCGCCGATATTCTCACCCTTCTCAAAGTGCAGGGTGAAGCGTGTGCCGTCACGACGGATATCCACGTCCATGTACTCCGAAGAATACTGGGTGGAGCAGAGTCCCAGTCCGTTGAGACCCAATGAAAACTCATAGCTCTCTGCTTCGCTGTTGTTATACTTACCGCCTGCATACAGCTCACAGAATACCAGTTCCCAGTTATAGCGTTCCTCGTTTTTGTTATAATCCACCGGGATACCTCTGCCGAAGTCCTCGATCTCGATGGATTGATCCTCGTACTTAGTAATAATGATCTCCCGTCCGAAACCCTCTCTTGCCTCGTCAATTGAGTTGGACAGGATCTCAAAGACCGAGTGCTGACAGCCCTCGATTCCGTCCGAGCCAAAAATGACGGCAGGACGTTTTCTGACCCTGTCGGCTCCTTTCAGAGAGGTGATACTTTCATTGCCATAAGTCTGCATTTGTTTTTTTGCCAATGCTCTTTCCCCATTTCCTGATTCTAATGACTGAATTCTCTCACAACGTCTTTAAAGTACGCAAGCATCCAGTCTTCAAAGCGCATACCGTGATACCGCGGCATGGTCAGATCCTCGGACAGCTCCGCCACTTCGCCGTCCATATCTCCGCTGCAGATCAGCAATAAACCGCTGCTGTCAAAGGAATTGACGATTTTCAGAGTTCCGTTATAGATCTGACGACGTTTTTGCAGGTATTCCTCTTCCTGCTGATGATACTGCAAAGCGTCAAGCTCTGCACAGATTGTATTCCATTTTGTTTCTGTCAAGGCAGAATCCAGCACCATCGGAGTCTGTTCACTCTGATAGGCGAGGGTATAGTAATCCTCTTCCTCCCTCACAGACGCATACGGAACGGTCCTGCCGGAATGGACGTAGAAGTTATAGAATTCCACTTCCTCCAACGAATAGAGACCGTAATCGGGACCGGCACCGCCATTACCAACCTGGGTCAGGAACTCCACATAAGCCGCCGGCAGACGGATATGATGCCGTTTTTCAAAATCTCTCACGGCAGACATTGCAGCTACCGGTGCAAATTCATAGTGATGCTTCTCTGCTCCCAGCATTTTATGTTCCATATCCAGTTCTCTGGCGTTGGCGGTCAGTCTGATCAGTTCCACCGCAAACGGTGACACCGGCGGCATATCCGTCTCATACACCTGTCGGATCTGTTCCAGGCCTGTGATATTGACATCATCATCCCGTATGATCATCTCCAACCCCGTTACATTCACTTCCAAATCAGTATTATCCATCATTTTCCTCCATTTGTCAACCGCTCCGGCAAGCTCCTTGACGGGGCGCTTACCGGCTTTTTTTCAAAAGTTCAAGTTTTGTATTCTATCATAGTACCCGTGCCTGCTGCTTAGCAGTTGTAGACGAGAATACTTGCAGTTGCAGACGACTACAAATCTTTCGGATAATAATAGTCAGTCGTTGTAAACACGGGACCGGCAGCTTGACGGATTCGGCGGTTTTAGGAAGGGGGCTTGGGGATAACCCTTTTTCCGCCGGAAAAGGGTTTCCCCCAAAAAACTGCCCCTATATCAATAACTAAAAGCTATCCGCGAAGCTGCTTGATTTTGTCTCTCAGGTAGGCGGCGTGTTCAAACTCCAGTAGCTTGGCGGCTGCTTTCATTTCTTTGGTCAGCTGCTCGATCAGCTTTTCACGCTCCGCTTTGCTCAGCTTCTTCTGCGGCTTTTTATCGTCATCTGCATGAGTGGATATCTCAATGATATCGTTGACCTTCTTCACGATTGTCTGCGGCGTAATGTTGTGCTCCTCATTGTAGTGCTGCTGGATCGATCGTCGGCGCTCGGTCTCCTCAATAGCCTTCTCCATAGAGTCGGTCACCACATCCGCATACATGATGACCTTGCCCTCCGCATTTCGGGCGGCTCGACCAATCGTCTGGATCAGGGAACGCTCACTTCTCAGAAAGCCCTCCTTATCCGCATCCAGGATGGCAACCAGTGATACCTCCGGAATGTCCAGTCCCTCTCGCAGAAGGTTGATGCCTACAAGCACATCAAATTCTCCCAGACGAAGGTCACGGATGATCTCCATCCGCTCTACAGTGTCAATATCATGGTGCATATAGCGTACACGGATTCCGACGGTGGTGAAATATTCTGTCAGATCCTCCGCCATCTTCTTGGTCAGGGTGGTGACAAGAACCCGCTGCTGCCGCGCTGTCCGCAGATTGATCTCAGAGATCAGATCGTCCATCTGTCCCTCCACCGGCCGGACACTGATCTCAGGATCAAGCAGTCCCGTCGGTCGGATTACCTGCTCGGCAATCACGGCGCTCCTTTCCTTTTCCAGATCGCCGGGGGTGGCGCTGACAAATATCGCCTGATGGATCCTCTCGTAGAACTCGTCAAAATTCAGCGGACGGTTATCATAAGCGGATGGCAGCCGAAAACCGTATTCTACCAGGTTTTCTTTTCTGCCCCGGTCGCCCCCGTACATTCCCCGCACCTGTGGAAGCGTTACATGAGACTCATCCACAAACAGCAGAAAATCCTTCGGGAAATAATCCAGCAGCGTATATGGCGCGGATCCCGGGGCACGCCCGGATAACACCCGCGAGTAGTTCTCAATACCGGTGCAGAAACCGATCTCCCGCAGCATTTCAATATCGTAGCGGGTGCGCTGGGCAATTCGTTCCGCTTCCAGGAGCTTCCCACGGTCATTGAAGAAACGGATGCGCTGTTCCAGCTCCTCTTCAATGGTGTG
Source organism: uncultured Eubacteriales bacterium (assembly GCA_900316925.1). Taxonomy (GTDB): domain Bacteria; phylum Bacillota; class Clostridia; order Oscillospirales; family Acutalibacteraceae; genus UBA1213. The sequence goes on along the minus strand of ONEU01000048.1, from coordinate 19,495 downwards.
AATTGCGCCCTCCATCTTATCCCGGGGGACAATATAGTGTGAGGCGGGATAGATGGCGGCATGACGGACAGTTCCCTTCACTTCCCCGGTCAGTGCGTTGACCTCCGTGATACGGTCGATCTCGTCGCCGAAGAACTCCACCCGGATCACCGTATCCGATGACGATACCGGGAATATCTCCACGACATCACCGCGTACACGGAATTTGTTACGGGTGAAGTCAATGTCGTTGCGCTCGTATTGGAGCTCCACCAGCTTTGATAACAGCTCGTCACGGGATTTCTCCATCCCCGGACGCAGAGAGATCACCATCGTTCGATAGTCGATCGGGTTACCCAGAGAGTAGATGCAGGACACGCTCGACACGATGATCACATCACGGCGCTCGGACAACGCCAGTGTCGCAGAGTGACGCAGCTTGTCGATCTCGTCGTTGATGGAGCTGTCCTTTTCAATATAGGTGTCAGTTGTGGGAACATAAGCCTCCGGCTGATAGTAATCATAGTAGGAAACAAAATACTCCACGGCGTTTTCGGGAAAAAACTCCTTAAACTCGGAGCACAGCTGTGCGGCCAATGTCTTATTATGAGCCAGGACCAGCGTGGGACGGTTCAGACGTTCAATGACATTTGCCATGGTAAAGGTTTTACCGGAACCGGTCACTCCCAGGAGGGTCTGCTCCTTGTGCCCGGCACGGATACTGTTGACCAGCTCATCAATAGCACGGGGCTGGTCGCCGGTGGGACGGTAGTCAGATACTAACTTGAACTGATCCATGACTTCTCTCCCCTCTTAATCATCAATCCGTTTTTTACAATAGGGACAGGTAAAGGTATGCGTGAGCTTCAGGCTCAACAGTGCGTGACAATAGGGACAGCGCACTTTTTTGATCCCGTAGACCGTGGCGATGACTGTCATCACGATACCGATCCCGAACAACACATACCGCAGTATCTCTTCCCGCACAAAAGCTGCCCCCATCATAATCACCAAAAAGCCGCCAAACAAAATCACAAACATAATGGCACGATGCCTGTTGGGATTATTCATAACTGTCGCCTTTCTTTATTCCGTAATACGCGCCTTTCGCAATAAGGAGCCCTTGGGAATCACTGTCCCGGAAGGAGCCGTGAGCTTCTGCATGGCGTGGGGTGCGGCTTCGATCTGCTCCCCTGCTTCGTTATACAATACGGGAAGCGTCACCTCAAACGGGATACCTCCCGGCGGAAGCACATCCAGGGTATCTCCGGCAAAAAATCGGTTTCTCTGTGTAAGATGGGCAACGCCGTCACGGTAGTCTTCGCACACCGCAACCACCTCATATTTCCGGATATATCCGCCGTTCTGCGTGACCTGTCCGGGTTCGCTGCCGTAGAAAAAGCCGGTATTGTATTCCCGGTGGCTCACCTTTTCCAGTTCCTCCCGGATCCACGGTGCCAGCTTCCAGTTCTCGCCCTGGGCATAGTAATCATCCAGAGCATGACGGTAGGCATTGGTGGTTACCGCTACATAGTAGGCTGCTTTCGCACGGCCTTCAATCTTCAGACTTTTAACGCCGGCCTTCAGTACATCATCTATATGCTCGATCATGCAGAGATCACGGGAGTTATAGAGGTAAGTCCCCCCGTCCTCCTCCACCACCGGAAAATACTGTCCTTCCCGATGTTCCTCATAGAGATGGTACTTCCATCGGCAGGGCTGGGCGCAATCGCCCCGGTTGGCATCCCGTCCGATCATGTAACTGGAAATGAGACACCTTCCCGAAAACGATACACACATCGAGCCGTGGACAAATACCTCGATTTCCAGCTTCGGATCTGTTTTGGCACGGATACCGGCGATATCCTCAAGAGACAGTTCTCTGGCAAGAACCACACGGGAAGCACCCATATCATACAGGCACCTGACAGTCTGGTAATTCACAACGCCTGCCTGTGTGGACACATGGCGCTCCACCTGCGGCGCATATTTTGCTGCGAGTGACATAACACCGAGATCGGCAATAATAAAAGCGTCTGCACCGCAATCCGCCACCTCTTCGAGAAAGGCAGGCATACGGTCAATTTCCCCGTTCCGGGGCAGGGTATTACAGGTCACATAGACCTTCACATTCTTTTCATGTGCCTTCCGGATACAGGAACGAAGCGTATCCATCTCAAAATTACTCGGTGCACTCCGCATCCCGAACTGCTTTCCGGCAAGATATATGGCATCGGCACCGAACTGCAGGGCGCTTTCAAAGCATTCTGCATCTCCTGCCGGCGCCAGAAGCTCTCCTTGGAACATACAATCCCCTCTTTCTTTCAGCTTTGTCGATTTTCTCTCGTTTCAAACAGTTAAGTTTCCTTATTATAGCATCCCAACTCAAAAAATGCAACCTGGTCCACGGGTGCAGCACGGAAATCAATTTTGACCTGCCAGCTACCCGGGGAAAACCTTTTTCTTTCGAAAAAAAGGTTTTCCCAGGACCCCTTTCCAAAATTCGCTATGGAATAAGCCTTGAAGCAATCGGTAAGCACTAACTTCTCATCGTGGTTGATAAAGAATTTGCATAGACTTCCAGGCAAGGATTTTTAAAATTGATTTCCCTGCGGGCGCAGAGCCTGCTTTTTGCAGGTGTAGACGAGGATAGAAAGTGGGATGACGGAAGGTCAACCAATCGCTGGTACCATGGTAGCGCAGACATTTTTACACAAACTCCCCTCAGGGTAACCCTTTCTGAATCCGCCGATGGTTTGATTCAACTGCCGACCATTAGCAAAAAGCTGATTTCCTTTCATCGGATGATAAAGTACAATGCCAGAAGTACCGCCAGAAAAATGACATTATAATAAGTAAAGGTGAGCAGATATTTTGCGCGGGAGTGATCGCCTTTTTGACCAGAGAAGGCACGGGCATAGTATTTATAGGAGATCAGACTGGCCATCGAAGCAATCAGCGTTCCCAGACCGCCCAGATCCGTACCAATCACAAGAAGCGCATAGCTGTCGATAAATCCTGACAGCATCAATGCCGCCGGCACATTGCTGATAAACTGGCTCGATACGATACCTGCCAATACTTCACGCCCATTCACCAGGCTCTGCATCCAATTTCTGACCGCTTCCAGACTGCCGAGATTGCCGATAAAAATAAAGAAACAAATAAATGTGAGCAGCAGGAAATAGTCTGCCCCGGCAAAGGCTTTGTAATCCAGTACCGCGATCAACAGCACACAGGCCGCCAGGAAAACATAATAGGGAATGACACGACAGACAGTAAGGATGCCCAGCAGGAACAGGAAGCTGTATACCACCAGGCACATTTTATCCTTCGGTTTATACGGTGCCGCTTTTTGCCGCGGAATCGGTGCGATCGGCTCTTTCCTGCAGAACAGGAGCAGAATAAACGTCAGCAATGCAAAGGACACCAGCGTATAGGGCAGCATCAGCAGCACGAACTCACCGTAGGACATCCCCGATAAATGATACAAATAGAGGTTCTGCGGATTTCCGGACGGGAGCAGCATACTACCGAGATTGGCGGCGATCGTCTGCAGCACGACAACAAACACGGATTTCTTCTCATAGCCGGACTTTTTCAGCGCATAGAGCGCAAACGGCACAAATGCCACCAGAGCCACATCATTGGTAATGAGCATGGACGAGAAAAAACACAGCATGACGAGTACAAACGACAGTTGACGCACCGTTCGTGTCCTGGACAATAAAAAGCCGCAGATCCTGTCAAAAATTCCCAGCCGTTTATAGGCCGACATGACAAGCATCAGTCCGAGAAGAATGGCCAGTACCCGAAAATCAATATACCCGAGGTACCGCTCTCCGGGCGGACAGAAAAAACAGGAAATGATTGCCAGAACCAACGAGATAAAAAATACTGCTTCATTTTTCAGCAGCTTCTTGCATGATGCCAGAAAATGCATCCGGATTCACCTGACCTCTTTTTAGCTTTCCTTTCGATTATAGTATGAAACGATTGTTTTTGCAAGACGGGAGAGAAAAATTGGATGTGTGAATCATGCTGATTCTGAGCATAACAGATGCTCTGGGAAGTTTTCGGGACTGGAAAAGACATTTTGTTGCAGATTACTATTTATTTCGCTAAGATTTTGTGCATATTTATCAGTCATTGTCGTATTTTGTAACATTTTATAGTTTTTAAAGCAAATAAACAAAATATTTCGATAAATATTTGTTAAAAAGGTTGCAATTCGATTTGTTTTTGTGTAAAATGTATATATAGATGTATTGAAACCCATTGGCATAACGCCTTGTCGTTATCAATTACCATTATGTTAAAGTGAGGGAAAATATATGTCCAACAGATTATTTCAAGGTGTGATCCACCAGATGCGTGATACCATCGACAGAACCATCGGCGTGATCGATGAAACCTCTGTAGTCATTGCGTGCAGTGAGCTTGGAAAAATCGGTGAGGTAAATGAACATATTACCTCTGAAATGCTGACATCCGCCGCTCCTTTCGTTCTTAACGGCTATACATACAAATCCTTTGGCAACAAGCCGAGAGGTGAATATGCCGTGTTTGTTGCAGGCAACGATTATGCCGCTCAGAAGTATGCCGCTATTCTGGCTATCTCTCTTGGAAGCATCAAGCAGTATTATGACGAGAAATATGACAGGGGCAACTTCATCAAGAATGTCATTCTCGACAATATCCTGCCCGGTGACATTTATCTGAAATCCAGAGAGCTGCGCTTCAATGCAGATGTTACCAGAGTCTGCCTGCTCATCAAGATTTCCTCCAAGACTGATATTTCCGCTTATGATGTCATCCAGAACCTCTTCCCTGATAAGTCCAAGGACTTTGTCATCAATATCAATGAGACAGATATTGCTCTCGTGAAGGAGATCAAAGACGATATTGATTCCAAGGATCTGGAAAAACTGGCAAGCTCCATCGTGGATACGCTTTCCGGCGAGTTCTATACTCACTGCGTCATTGGTATCGGCACTCCCGTGACCGGCATCAAGGATCTGGCTCGTTCCTTCAAGGAGGCTCAGGTGGCTCTGGAAGTCGGCAAGGTATTCGATACCGAGCGTACCATCATCAGCTATGACAATCTCGGTATTGCCCGTCTCGTTTACCAGCTCCCCACTACCCTGTGCGATATGTTCCTGAAGGAGGTCTTCAAGAGAGGCTCCATCGAATCTCTCGACCAGGAAACTCTGTTCACCATTCAGCGTTTCTTTGAAAACAACCTGAATGTCTCCGAGACCTCCCGTAAGCTCTTCGTTCACAGAAATACGCTGGTGTATCGTCTGGAGAAGATCAAAAAGCTCACCGGTCTTGACCTGAGAGAATTTGAGGATGCTATCGTCTTTAAAGTAGCTCTGATGGTTAAGAAATACCTCTCCTCCAACCCCATCAAATACTAATCGAAACCCTTGGTCTGCCGTTCCTGCGGCAGACCTTTTTGCTGCATAAAGAAACACGGCCGTCCAAACGGATGACCGTGTGATTTTTTTATGCTCAGGCACTATGCTTTTTGGATTTCTTTTTAGAGGAAGTTTTGGCAGGAACCTTCCTCACACGCTTGGTTTTTGAGCGCTCCAACTCCGGCTCTGCGTCACCTGACACCGTAGCAGGCGTGATGGTGATCTTGGTAACCGTCTCGTCAGAAGGAATCTCATACATCAGATTCTTGAGGATGTCCTCCATGATGGAACGAAGTCCTCGTGCACCGGTATGACGTTCAATCGCTTTCCTGGCAACCTCTTTGAGCGCTTCATCCTCAAATTCCAGATCGACTCCGTCCATGGCAAACAGCTTAGTGTACTGCTTGATGAGAGAATCCTTCGGCTCTTTCAGGATACGCACAAGTGAAGTCTCGTCAAGACCGTTCAGAGCGGTGATCACAGGCAGTCTGCCGACTAACTCCGGAATCAGGCCGAACTTGACAAGATCCTGCGGAATGACGTCCGACATCCAGCTCGTGGTGTCAAGCTCCGCTTTGGTGCGGATGTCGGCATTGAAGCCCAGCACGGAAGACCCCATCCGCTTTTCGACTGTCTTTTCCAGGCCGTCGAATGCACCGCCGCAGATAAACAGAATATTGGTGGTGTCGATCTGGATGAACTCCTGCTGAGGATGCTTTCTGCCGCCCTGGGGCGGTACGTTGGACACGGTACCTTCAAGGATCTTCAGAAGTGCCTGCTGCACGCCCTCACCGCTCACGTCTCGGGTAATGGACGGGTTTTCGGATTTTCTGGCGATCTTGTCGATCTCATCCACATAGATGATGCCGCGCTCGGCCCGCTTGATATCAAAATCAGCAGCCTGGATCAGACGCAGCAGGATGTTTTCCACATCCTCACCCACATAACCGGCTTCTGTCAGGGTCGTAGCATCGGCAATGGCAAAGGGAACGTCCAGAATCCTTGCCAGAGTCTGTGCCAACAGGGTCTTGCCCACACCGGATGGTCCAAGCAGAAGCACGTTGCTCTTGTTCAGGGCAACGTCGTCTTCATCATGGTAGTTGATCCTTTTATAGTGATTGTAAACCGAAACTGCCAGGGAAACCTTGGCGTCGTCCTGTCCGATCACATATTCATCCAACTTTTCCTTTATCTCCTTCGGGCGGGGAAGATCATCGAGGCTGTTGAAGGTATCTTCCTCGGGCTCTTCTGTATAAAGATGGTCGTCCTTCAGAATGGAGCTGCAAAGGCGGATGCATTCGTCACAGATGTAGGCGCCTGCACCCTGAATCATTCTGCCGACAGTCTCCTGTGATTTGCCGCAGAAGGAGCAATAGATCGGTTTTCTGCTGTCGTCCTTGTTTGCCATTGATGCAACTCCTTATCGATGATCAATCACCTTGTCGATCAGACCATACTCCAATGCCTGCTGAGCGGTGAGCCAGTTATCACGGTCGGTATCCTTCTCGATGATATCCAGGGGCTGTCCGGTTCTTTCCGCAAGAATGGTGTTCAGTCTTTTCTTGGTGCGTTGAATGTGATTGGCAGAGATAATGATATCGGAAGCCTGTCCCTGGGCACCGCCGAGAGGCTGATGAATCATAATCTCGCTGTTGGGAAGGGCAAAACGCTTGCCCTTGGTGCCGGCTGCCAGCAGGAATGCGCCCATACTGGCGGCCATTCCCATGCAGATGGTCGATACATCACACTTGATGTACTGGATGGTATCATAGATTGCCAGGCCGTCGGAAACAGAACCGCCGGGGCTGTTGATATACAGGCTGATATCTTTGGTGGAATCCTGTCCCTCCAGGAACAGAAGCTGGGCCACCACAAGACTTGCCGTTACATTGTTGACTTCATCCGTCAACATGACGATACGGTCATTGAGCAGTCTGGAATAGATGTCGTAGGCACGCTCACCTCTGTTGGTCTGTTCAATGACGGTAGGTACTAATGCCATTTTCTTTCCCTCCGTTTCAATAGTAAAAGCTTGGACAAAACCTTCCTGCTTTATGCAAACCGGCTTCAGATCTTTTGAAATCCGGAGCCGGTATTGGTTTCATCGTTCTTCGTTTTTCTCAGGAAATTACTCCTCTGCTGCTACTGCAGCATCCTTTACGAGATCAAGTGCTCTTGCAACCTCAAGGTCGCCGCCGATATCGTCAGCGGAGAAGGCTGCCTTTACTCTTGCTACCTCTACCTTATAGGTTTCAGCCAGCTCGTTGTACTTGTTCTCAATATCCTCATCAGAAGCCTTGATGCCCTCAAGCTCAGCGATCTTCTTCAGAGCCAGTCTTACCTTGATCTGAGATACAGCTCTGTCGTAGTATGTCTCACGGAGCTTATCCTCTGTCAGGCCGGTGTACTGCATATAAGTCTGCAGGTCGATGCCCTGTGCTCTCAGGTTCATGGAGAACTCGTCGATCAGGTTATCTACCTGGTTGTCATACATTGCCTCCGGGATCTCAGCCTGCAGCAGCTCCTGCAGCTTATCGGCTACCTGGCGCTCCTTATCAGACTCTGCCTCTTCCTTGCGGGAAGACTCCAGCTTTGTTCTGACATCTGCCTTGTAGGCATCTACGGTATCGAACTCGCTGACATCCTTGACAAATTCATCATCAAATACAGGCAGCTCACGCTTCTTGATCTCGTGGAGCTTGATCTCGAACTGAACAGCCTTACCCTTCAGCTCTTCTGCCTGATAGTCCTCCGGGAAGGTCACATCAATGGTGAACTCCTCGCCGGCGTTGTGGCCGATGATCTGATCCTCAAAGCCCGGAATGAAGGAGCCGCTTCCCAGGGTCAGGTTGTAGTTCTCGGAGGTGCCGCCCTCGAATGCTTCACCGTCGAGCAGTCCCTTGAAGTCGATCACGGTGATATCGCCGTTCTCGGCAGCTCTGTCCTCAACCGTCACAAGACGGCTGTTTCTCTCCAGAACCTTCTGCACATCTGCGTCCACGTCCTCATCGGTTACTTCCAGAGACATGGGCTTGTAGGTGATGCCCTTGTAGTTCTCGATGGTCACCTCAGGCTCAACCGTTACGACAGCCTTGAAGACAACGCCGTCCTTACCGGCCTTCTCGACATCCAGGTCGATCTTATCTCTGACAAGCTCCAGACCGGCCTCTTTTGCAGCCTCTGCGATAGCGGCAGGATAGATTTCCTTGAGTGCATCTTCATAGAATACGCCCTCGCCGTACTCTCTCTCGATGATGGCACGGGGAGCCTTGCCCTTTCTGAAGCCAGGGATGGAAATGCTCTTTACCTGCTTTTTGTAAACCGCATTGACAGCCTTCATAAAGGTCTCGCCGTCAATCTCGATCTGAAGCTCATAGCGGTTTGTCTCTACCTTGTTTGATGAAATCAGTTTCATTTTTATTATCCTCCAATTAAAGCTGAAAAATCAATAAAGATTATAACACATATCATTTTATTTATCAAGCTGAAATGCTTGATTTCTTTGTTTTTTTGGCGAATCCGGGGGCTTTTTCATCATTTTTTCCGTCAATGACATCCTTATCTGATGGAAAGCGGCGTAAATCCGAGGTAGTCACAGGCGATCAGTCTGAAGCTTATGCCGTATTTTTCGCCGATAAAGGCTTTCTTTGCCGCATTTCCGCCGTGGATATGCCCGTAGAAGCATTTCTTGATCCCATACTCCCGCAGCACGCTGAGGATCTCCTCACACTCCATATTATTATAGATCGGCGGATAGTGCAGGAACACCACCGGGTCATAGCCGTCCTTCAGGGCCGGCTCGATGGACATCCGCAGACGTCCTACCTCTCGGTTCAGGATGAGCATATCAGCGTCTGTCTCCGCGTCGTAGAACCACCCTCTTGAACCGCAGATCGCCGTGCCGTCTGCTGTGTAATAATTATTATGCAGGATCGACAGGCTGTCAAAGCCCTGTTCGGCAAGGTACTTGTCCATTTTCGCCTTCGTGGACCACCAGTAATCGTGATTGCCCTTGAGCAGCAGCTTCTTCCCGTTCAGGGATTGGATGAACCGGAAATCGGCATCGGTATCGGTGAGCTTCATTGCCCAGGAGATATCCCCCGCAATCACCACGGTGTCGTCCTTCTCCACCAAACGCTGCCAGTTGTCACGGAGACGCTCGGTATAGTTCGTCCAGCCGCTGAATACGTCCATCGGCTTATCGGCTCCGAAGGACAGGTGCAGATCGGCAATCGCATACACTGCCATGTCCGTTTCCTCAGCCGATGGAAAGGCCGCCGAGCACTGCCCCGGGCATCTCGTCTACCTTGCAGGTCTGGGTGAATCTGACTTCGGCATCCTTCAGAGAAGCAAGCGGTGCCGGTACAGGAGTCTTGGTCGTTGCGGAGAGTGCGTCCACCATAGAGAACTCATCCTCGGGGAGGGTACCATTGCTGACAGCCTCCAGCACGCTCTTGGCAAACTTGTAGGGGCTGGCGGTGGAAGCAATGACCGCTGTGGTGTTATCGCCTGTCTCGGCAACATACTGCTGATAGACGTTGATAGCCACAGCCGTATGGGTATCGCAGAGATAATTCTCGTTGAGATACATATCACGGATGGTCTTCTGGGTGTTCTCGTCATCGCAGAACCCGCCGTAGAAGCAGGAGGTGAGCTTCTCCTTGACAGCAGCGTCCACGGTGTACTCTCCGGATGCGGAAAGCTGCTCCATCCAGGAGGCTACCTTCTGATCGTCACCGTCTGTGAGGTGGTAGAGCAGTCTCTCCAGGTTGCTGGAAACCAGGATATCCATGGAGGGTGAAATCGTCGTATAGAAGGTTCTCTTCTTATCATAAGTGCCGGTTCTGATGAAATCGGTCAGGACATTGTTGGAGTTGGAGGCGCAGATAAACTTCCTGATCGGCAGTCCCATGTTCATTGCATAGAAGGAAGCAAGAATATTGCCGAAGTTACCGGTGGGAACAACCACGTTGATCTCATCGCCGGGCTGCAGCTTGCCCTCTTTGAGCATATCGCAGTAGGCGGAGAAATAGTAGACCACCTGCGGCAGCAGTCTGCCCCAGTTGATGGAGTTCGCACTGGAAAAAAGCATATTGTTCTCGGAGAGCTTTCCTTTGATCTCTGCATTGGTGAAGATCTTTTTAACACCTGTCTGGGCATCGTCGAAGTTGCCCTCGATGGCAACGACGCTCACGTTTTCTCCCTTCTGAGTGGCCATCTGGCGCTTCTGCATGGGGCTGACGCCGTTCACCGGATAGAATACCATGATCTTAGTGCCGTCAACATCCTTGAAGCCCTCCAGTGCTGCCTTGCCGGTGTCGCCGCTGGTGGCAACGAGGATCACAGCTTCCTTGCCGCTGTAGGTCTTCTTCATGGACTTGGTGAGCAGGTGGGGCAGAATCTGAAGCGCCATATCTTTGAAAGCACAGGTAGGACCGTGCCACAGTTCCAGCACGGACATCTTTGTGCTGCCGTTTTCAATGTAAGAAACAGGAGCAGGATTCTCCGAGCCGAATTTCTCTGCGGTATAGGCAGCGTCAACGCTCTCGTTGATCTCCTCCTGCGTGAAGTCTGTCAGGAAGTCGGCAAAAATCTTCTTGGCTCTGCCGCGGTAATCCATCCCGGACATTGCCTTGATCTCTTCCATCGTATACTTCGGAAGTGACTGGGGGACAAACAAACCGCCCTCATCGGAAATACCCTGAGCAATTGCCTGAGCGGCAGTCACCACTTTCTGCTTGTTTCTGGTGCTGTTGTAATTCATACGATTTCCTTCTTTCTTTTGATTTGCCGGACTGTTTGATTCAGTCCATGACGTTTTGGAAGAAACGGAACGCATTGCCGAAGAAGATATCCTCCAGCAGCGATTCGCTGTAATTGTGGTGCAAGAACATCTCGTAGAGCCGGGGCATGGTTTCGATCCCCGTCATGTCGGGAGGAATATCCGCGCCGTCGAAATCTCCTCCGATGGCTAACGTCTTTTCGCCGCCCAACGACAGAAAATGTTCTGCGTTCCTTATTATATCATACATTTTTGCATTTGTCCCCTGTTTATTCAGAAAATCTACGCAAAAATTTAATCCGACCAGTCCTCCCCTGTCCCTGATGACCCCAAACTGCCGGTCAGTAAGGTTCCGTCGGTGGGGACACACGGCTTTTGCATCGGAATGGGATGCCACAAAGGACTTTTCGGCAATCTCCGCCACATCGTCGAACAGATGCTCGGAGGCATGTGACACATCTACGACAATTCCCTGCCGTTCCAGTTCTCTGACAGCCTGCCTGCCAAAGTCCGTCAGACCGCCGGCGTTCCCGACTCCCACTCCGTCACCCAGCTCATTCCGGCCGTTCCAGGTGAGAGTCATCATTCTGACACCGGCTTCACGCAGCACCGCTATATTTTCCAGTCTGCCATTGAGCACCGCTCCGCCTTCTACCGTCAGTACCACTCCGGTACCGCCCTGCGCAAGACCATCCAGTTCCTTTCTGGTCCGGCAGTGAACGAGCTCCGTGCCGTCAAGCTGTTCACGGAGCTTCTCCTGACAGCCCTGAAACAGTCTGACAGCATCCTCTCCCCTGTATTCATCCGGGATCCACACAGCAAGACACTGGATATAGGGGGAGATCATCCCCGACTTTGCAAATGAGATGTGAAAGCTGTCGTTAAACAGGGTACTTTTCTCGGTATAGGCACGGTAAAGGGTATCACAATGAAGATCAAACAGCTTCATGTGCTTCCTCCTTTCATCATCACGGTAGTGTATCTTATGATGGGCAGATTGTCAAAATGTACAACTGACAGATTCCGACGTGTTCTGCCGTTCTCAGAGGTTGGTGCCGTACTCCTCGGAAAGAGTGCGGATCTCATCGGCGGACAGCGTAAGGATCACCCGCTTGTCATCATAGCGCCTGCTACTGTCCACATGAGCGATCAGGTCGTCAAACATCAGGACACCTGCCTGCTGACCATTCACGCTGAACATGACCTTCCAGGTTTCAGGCGGGGCTTTGAGGAACATTCCGTCCCCCGGCACCAGCGGAAATACGGAAGGCGTATCTGCGCTGATGATATACACGCCGAGAGAACTGCCGTCCTTCAGCCGATACAGCGCCGGTATCGCATAATACACGTCCATCGATTGCAGACGGTGCAGCAGCGCACCGAAGCGCTCCAGGTTTCCGTTGACCTCCTGCATTTCCTCTTTTCCCAAGGCAATCGGATTCTTTGCGCCGAAGATAAACAGGCTGCGGCACTCTCCTCCGTCAATCTTGCGGCGGATATCCCACAGTGTCTGTACGGAAGCCTCGATGCATCCGGCAATCAGCTCGTCGATCTGTTCCAGACCGTACTCCTGGTCGTTATAGATGAAACGATCCGTCTCCAGGTATTCACAGAGAAAGCGGGTATAGGAAAACAGCGCCCGGATCTCCTCTTCAGATGACGGCAGGGTAAATTTCAGATAAACGGCTCCCTGTTCCAGCAGTACCTCAAAGCCGCGCTGGATATTCTTTCTGAAATACACGATGGTAAACTTGCCTGTCTGATGCTCCTCCAGGCGGTGCCCTTCGCCGAATACCCCATAGCCCATTCCGTCAATCAGGATATCCTGCCATTCAATTTTCTTTGGAAACAATCCTTTTTGTCTGACGCCAATAATAACAGCCATCTTGATTCCTCCTCTTGTCTGAAAACCGGTCAGTAGGCTGCATAATCCCCCTCCTGCCAGAATGCGTTTTCCAGGTGGTCTATTTCATACGTTCCCCGGCTGGTCGTGGTGACCTCGATCACGTCGAATCTCGGCTGCAGATCCAGCGGACTTTCCGCCAGATAAACTGCTGCCGTTTTGATGATCCGCTGCTGCTTACGCTTGTCCACAAAGGCTGCCGGCCGCATTACAGCATACTCGTTCCGGGTCTTGACCTCCACGAAAACAAGGTACTCGTCATTTTTTACGATCAGGTCGATCTCACCGTACCGGGAATGATAGTTCCGCGCTACGGTTTCATATCCCTGCCGCAGAAGATACCCCAGAGCCGCTGTTTCTCCGGCGTCACCGGTCTGCTGACAGGGCGTTCTCCGTGAGTTACCTGCCATCGGCTTTTTTCCCTAATATCTTTGTCAGAAAGGACAGACGATGAATCTCACACGGACCGTACTGCAGCAGCAGTTCCCGGTGTTGGGGGGTTCCGTATCCCTTATGCTTCTCAAAATGGTACTCCGGGTATTGCGGGGCAAGCTCTTTCATCAGTCTGTCACGGCTGACTTTTGCTAAGATCGAGGCGGCCGCGATGGATTCCGACAGCGCGTCCCCGTCAACAATCGACTCACAAGGAATGCTGAGCTCCGGCGTTTTGTTGCCGTCGATCATGGCAAAATCCGCCTTGACGGATAATCCCTCCACCGCACGCTTCATGGCCAGCATGGTAGCGTTGAGGATGTTCATCTCCTCGATCTCTTCCACACTCGCCCATGCGATGCTGTATGCCAACGCCTCCTGACAGATGACATCAAACAGCTTCTCACGCTTCTTTTCACTCAGCTTTTTGGAATCATTCACACCCTCGATACACTTGCCCGCAGGGAGAATGACTGCTGCGGTACAGACAGGTCCTGCCAACGGACCTCTGCCTGCTTCGTCCACGCCGCAGATGGCCTTGTACCCCTGCTGAGCAAACAACTCTTCATAATGCAGCATCTCATATTCTGACATTGACACCATCCTCCGCTTTATCTAATGTAAGCTTTCCTAACAGTCCTCCGCGGAACTCATCCAGGACAGTCGCTGCTGCCCGCTCGGTATTGATCTCACCGCCGGAAATCAGCATTCCTCTCCTGCGGCCGATCAGTTCCAGCAGCTCATACCCCTCCGCAGCGGCAATTTCTTCCTCTTTCAGCTTGTACCGCTGACAGAGACAATCCGGGTAATCATTCCGCAGGTATTCGAGCAGTCTGCCTGCCAGATGCTCGGTATCCAATATCTCGTCCTTCACGGAACCGATGTAGGCCAGCTTTTCTCCTACCTGTTTATCATCAAATTTCGGCCACAGGACGCCGGGGGTATCCAGCAGATCAAAGCCCTTGCCGATCGTAAACCACTGGTTTCCTCTGGTCACTCCCGGTCTGTCCTCCACCTTCGCCCGATTCTGTCTGGACATCCGGTTGATGAAGGAGGATTTGCCGACATTCGGGATGCCGACGATCATTACCTTGATGGTTCTGCCGGTCATTCCCTTGTTCTCCCATGCCCTGATCTTGTCGGACAGGACATTTTTGATCGTCGGGATAAAGGTGTTCAACCCCCTGCCGGACTTGCAATCCAATGCCATGGCGCTGACACCCTTCTCCCGGAACAGCCTGATCCACTACTTCGTCTCTTCGGGATCAGCCATGTCGCATTTATTGAGCACCACCATTCGGGGCTTATTATTGATGATACTGCGCAGATCGGGGTTGCAGCTTGAATACGGTACTCGTGCATCCAGCAGGATGGCAACAGCGTCGATCAGCTTGAGCTGTGCTTCGATCTTGCGCTTAGTTTTGGTCATGTGACCAGGGAACCACTGGATGGAGCGTAATTCTTCCATGTTCTACCTCCGATTAGATTCCGCCAAAGCTGTCAAAGGGATAGAGCCTCAGCACGGCCTTGCCCATAATGTTCTCTACCGGTATCAGACCGATCTTGGTACTGCGGCTGTCAAGTGAATTTTCACGGTTGTCGCCCATCACAAAGACATAGCCCTCCGGAATGACTTCGGGGATCTCCAGCGGATTCGACAGAAGAACCGTCCGCCCCTTGATATACGGTTCGTCAATCAGCACACCGTCAACGCGTACTTCACCTGTGGTGTAATCAATGGAAAGAGACTGTCCTGCGGTGGCGATCACGCGCTTGATGATCGGGTCCGAGTAGCTCTCACCATGGGAGATAACCACCACATCTCCTGGCTGCGGTGTATACAGGAAGCAGGAGATGATCAGTCGGTCCTGATCCTTCAGGGTATCGTTCATGGACGGACCTTTGACCGTCACCTGACGGAAAAAGAACGTCATCATCAGCAGTACCAGTACCATAAAGAGAAACACGGAGGTTGCCCATTCAAAGATTATTTCTTTCAGCGAAATACGGTCCTTTTCTTCCGGTTCCTGTTCTGTTGTCTGTACGGGAGTTTGTTCTTGATTCATAGTTGCACCTCATTTTTTCTTTCTTCAGCTTTGATAAAACGAAAACGGCCGGACACGGGGCGAATCCACCCTGCGCCTGACCGTGAGCTACTTGATTCTTATGATACCGAACCGAAGGTATCAAACGGAAATATCCGCATGAACGCCTTGCCGATAATGTTTTCCACCGGAATGAGATCGACCTTTGCCGAGCGGCTGTCGAGAGAGTGTTCCCGGTTGTCGCCCATGACAAAAACATAGCCTTCCGGGATGACATCCGGTATCTGCGTGGAATTAGGAAGGGAAATCGTCTTGCCGACAGCATAGGGCTCGTTGAGCAGCACACCGTCCACGATCACCTCATTGGTATCGTAATGGATGGTCAGATGCTGTCCGGCAGTTGCCACCACGCGCTTGATGATAGCCTCATCCAGATCCTTGCCGTGGGTCACCACCACAATATCCCCGTTCTGGGGTGTATAGTTGAAGCACGACACCAACAGCCTGTCTTTATCCTGCAGGGTATGATTCATTGATCTGCCCTCTACCGTCACCTGCCTGCAGAAAAAGATCATCAGGACCAACAGCGCTACAAAGGAAATCAGCACCGATCCCAGGAGGTCATAAACAACCTGTAAAACGGGATTTGTACTCTTTTCCGGTTCTTCTGTCTGTACATACCTTGTTTTGGGAGAGTCTGCCATATTTCCACCTCACGATCATACATTCCTGATGGCATCAGGTTCTTTTCCGAACAGCGAAAACGGATAGATGAGAAAACGTGCTTCTCCGATAACATACTCCTGTCTCACCATTTCCCCCACCCGAAGCTCCTCCGAGCGGGTGATGTCTCCGTCAAGCAGCACATATCCCTTCGGCACGGTCAGGCCGGGAAGTGCTTCCTCCAGTTCTTCATTGGAAAAATAGCGTTTGTCCTGGTACGTCACGCAGTTGACTGCATTCTCTCCGTCACGGCCGATCCGGATCGTTTCACCCTCCAGGGCCACGATCTCTCCTGCCGTTACCTTCACGCCGGAATCCACCGATACGATCTGGCCTTTCTGAAATGTCTCTACGCCGTGTGAACTGACAAAGCTATACGTTCTCAGCTTGCCGTTATTCTTCTTCTCAAAGGTCACGATCCGGAAACAGACCGTAAAGATGAACACCAATACAAAGAAAAGCATCAGGATGACGAAAAACAGTTCAAAGGCGCTTTTCGTCAGATCGAGGCTGTCCTGGGCTTCGTTTTGGACATAAAGCGGTTTCTTTCTTGCTTTTTTCCATTTCATCCGTATTCCTCCCTCGTGGTGTTATCCGGCTGCTCCACCATAGAGCCTCCAAAAAGGGGTGTTTCAAACGGCAGATAGCAAAAAAGGGACATTATTGTCCCTTTGATGCCGAAAATCATCTGAGCTGTTCCTTGACCTTGGCAGCCTTACCCACTCTGCTGCGCAAATAGTAAAGCTTGCTTCTGCGTACACGACCTCTTCTGACGACCTTCACGTCAGCAACATTCGGGGAATGTACGGGGAATACTCTCTCCACGCCTACGCCGTAAGAAACACGACGAACAGTGAAGGTCTCAGCTACGCCGCTTCCTCTGCGGGCAATGACTGTACCCTCGAACATCTGGATTCTTTCTCTGTCGCCCTCACGAATGTTTACGCTGACCCTTACGGTGTCACCGATCTCAAACTTCGGGAGCTTTTCCTCTGCCTTCAGTGATGCAGCTGCGATTGTTTTCAGTGCGTCCATTTTTATTCCTCCTGTTATTTCAGACATTCTTGTTCAACAATGGAACAGAGGACTGCCCGTTTCAAAGTACGGCTCTCGCCATGCTATGAACCCCATCACAAGTGACGGTATCCAAAGACTGAAATATTATAACATACTTTTTCGCGCCTTGCAAGCATTATTTGAATTTTTTTCTGAAATTCCGTAACATTTTTTTAAAGCAGAACCCCCGCAGAAATTCTGCAGGGGCTCATGGTTCACACGGTTGAATCAGGTACCTGTCACGGTGAAATACTTCACTGCGGTCTTTCCTTCCATATCGGAAACGGTAACCTTGATCTGGTATTTAGCTGCGGACGGGATCTGTACATAGACAACAGCAGCAGTGTCATAATCTCTGACGGTTGTCCAGGTGGAGCCGCCTGACTTCATTCTCTCCGCTTTGTAGTAGTAAGGAGCAGAACCCTTTGTAGCAGAGCAGGTAACCTTTACCTTTGCTCCGGAAGAAACAGTAGTAGTGGCGATCGTGGAGGTGTTGGTCAGAGCGTTGGAATTGACAACCTTTACGGTAAGATCCTTATTCACGATCTTGCCGGCTGCATCCTTAGCCTTTACACGAATCACGTAATTGGTAGCGCTCTTCGGTGTAACCTTTACGCTGGTGCCTGTTGCGTAATCTCTTGCCTTTGTCCAAGAGCTCTGGGAGGACTGTCTGTAATAGACAGCATAGCTCTTTGTGCCGGTACCGCCGGTAGCTGCACAGGTTACTGTTACAGCGCTGCCCAGGTTGATACTTGTGGCGGAGAGCTTGGAGGTATTGGTAAGAGCTGCCGTTACTTTAACGGTAAAGTCTTTGTTCTTGATCGTTCCCTTGCCGTCCTTTGCCTTCACACGAACGGTATAGGTTGTTGCAGACTTCGGAGTTACCTTGACGCTGGTGCCTGTTGCATGATCTCTGGCAAGCGTCCAGGTGGTTGAGGAGATGGGCTTGTACCATACGGCATAGGTCTTTGTACCGATACCGCCGGTGGAAGCGCAGGTCAGGGTAACGGAGCTGCCCTTTGTGATAGAAGTTGAGGAAATCTTGGAGGTGTTTGCCAGAGCCGCATTCACCTTCACGGTTAAGAGCTTTCTGACTACGGTGCCGGCTCCATCCTTGACTTTAACGCTGATGGTGTAGGTTCCGATGTAATTCGGTGTTACCTTAATAGTTGTTCCGGTTGCGAAACCTCTTGCAAGGTTCCAGGTGGTAGCAGTAGACTTCTTATACCAGACGGCATACTTCTTTGTGCCGACGCCGCCGGTGGAAGAAGCAGTTACTGTTACGGAGTTCCCCTTTGTGATCGTAGATGCAGAAACCTTGGAGGTGTTTGCCAGTGCTGCATTGACTTTAATGGTGAAGGTCTTTCTGACAACGGTACCGCTGCCGTCCTTGACCTTGACGCTGATGGTGTAGGTTCCGGTAAAGTTCGGCTTCACGCTGATAGTTGTACCGGTGGCAAAATCTCTTGCCTTTGTCCATTCGGTCTGGGTGGATTTCTTGTACCATACAGCATACTTCTTTGTGCCGGTACCGCCGGTGGAAGCAGCCTTAACGGTAACGGTATTGCCCTTGCTGATGGTCGTTGCAGAAACGGTGGAAGTATTTGCCAGGTTATTGGTAGTGGTCACGGTGAAGTTCTTTGTCTTCTCGGTACCCTTGCCATCCCTAACCTTTACCTGAATGTTGTATGTTCCGACATACTTCGGATAAACCGTTACCACATTGTTGGTTTCATAATCCTGAGCCATCGTCCAGGTGGAAGCTGTGCTCTTCTTATACCATACGCCATAATACTTGGTACCGGTGCCGCCGGTAGATGCGCCGGTGATCTTTACTCCATTGCCAACAAGCACGCTTGTTGCGCTGATGGTTGAGGTGTTTGCGAGCTCTGCGACCGGCTTATTGACAGTCAGGGTGAACTCCTTGCGTGAGAGTTTTCCGGAACCGTCCTTTACGGTTACGCGAACCGTATAAGTACCTGCTGCAGAAGGCTTCACGACACATGAAGTAGAAGTGGAATACGGCTGGAGGTCAGTAAAGGCGCTTGCATCGGACTTCTTGATGCCCACATAATACTGCTTGGTACCGGTGCCGCCGGTAGAAGAACAGGTAACGGTTGCACTATTACCCAGCGTTAAGGTGGTTGCAGAAATC
>ONEU01000112.1 GCA_900316925.1 uncultured Eubacteriales bacterium | reverse complement strand
GCCACACAGATCATCGCGCAGGTGGCTTCCAACCAGTACGGCGGACAGAGCATCAGCCTGACGCACTTAGCTCCCTTTGTACAGATTTCCCGTGAGAAGATCAGACGGGAGTTCATGGCAGAGCTGAATGAGATCGGCTGCACGATTGATAAAGAAAAAATCAACAATATTGTAGAGGAAAGACTCCGCAAGGAGATTACCAAGGGTGTCCAGACCATCCAGTATCAGGTCGTGACCCTGCTGACTACCAACGGTCAGGCTCCGTTTGTCACCGTCTTTATGTATCTGAACGAGGCGAAGGATGAGCAGGAGAAGAAAGACCTTGCCATGATTATTGAAGAGACCCTCCGTCAGCGCTATACCGGCGTGAAAAACGAAGAGGGCGTATGGATTACGCCGGCTTTCCCGAAGCTGATCTATGTCCTCGAAGAGGATAACGTCACCAAGGACGGAAAATACTGGTACCTTACCGAGCTGGCTGCAAAATGTACCGCCAGACGCATGGTTCCTGATTATATTTCCGAGAAGGTCATGCTCAAGAACAAGATCGACAAAAACGGCAACGGTCACTGCTACACCTGCATGGGCTGCCGCAGTTTCCTGACGCCCTATGTGGATGCAAACGGCAATCCGAAATACTACGGCCGCTTCAATCAGGGCGTTGTCACCGTGAACCTTGTGGATATCGGTTTGTCCGCCCATAAGGATCTCAACAAGTTCTGGGAGATCTTTGACGAGAGGATGGATCTTTGCCACCGTGCCCTGCGCTCCCGTCACGAAAGACTCAAAGGAACCCTTTCCGATGCTGCTCCGATCCTGTGGCAGTACGGTGCGATCTCCCGCCTGAAGAAGGGCGAGCCGATTGACTCCCTGCTCTACGGAGGCTATTCCACCATTTCTCTGGGCTATGCAGGTCTGTGGGAATGTGTCTACAGCCTGATCGAGAAAAAGCTCACCGAGGAAGAGGGCAAAGAGCTTGGTCTTGAAATTATGAAGAAGCTCAACTGCTACTGCCAGAAGTGGAAAAAGGAAGAAAACATTGATTACAGCATCTACGGCACACCGCTGGAGAGCACTACCTATAAATTTGCCAAGTGCCTGCAGAAGCGTTTCGGCATCATCAAGGGTGTGACGGACAAGAATTATATCACCAACAGCTATCATGTGCACGTCACAGAGGAGATCAACGCATTTGATAAGCTCAAACTGGAATCAGAGTTCCAGACACTTTCACCCGGCGGCGCTATCAGCTATGTGGAAGTACCGAATATGCAGGATAACCTCGATGCTGTCCTGAAGGTCATGCAGTTCATCTATGAAAACATCATGTATGCCGAGCTGAACACCAAGAGTGATTACTGCCAGGAGTGCGGCTATGACGGGGAGATCCAGATTGTCACCGATGATGACGGAAAGCTCGTCTGGGAATGCCCGAATTGTCACAACCGTGATCAGAACCGTATGAACGTTGCCAGAAGAACCTGCGGCTATATCGGTTCACAGTTCTGGAACCAGGGAAGGACACAGGAAATCAAGGAGAGAGTGCTCCACCTGTCCACCCACTGCTTTGAGGACGACCAGAACGCCGTCAATCAATAATCAATAAACCGGAATGTGTCTTATAACGGCTGCGGCTGCTTATAGGACACATTTTTCACAGGGGGTATCCGTATGTATATCGGTCAGATTATCACCGCTGACAGTGCCAACGGCCTGGGCATTCGTGTGAGTGTCTTTGTTTCAGGCTGCACCAATCATTGCAAGGGCTGTTTTCAGCCACAGACCTGGGATTTCCACTATGGCCGTCCCTATACAGCGGAGATCGAAGAGATGATCATGGGGGAGCTTTCCAAGAGCTATTATGACGGACTGACCATTCTGGGAGGCGAACCCTTCGAGCTTGAGAACCAGCCGGAGGTTGCCAGCCTGATCCGACGGGTACGTCAGGAACTTCCGGACCGCAATATCTGGATGTACACCGGATTCACATACGAAACGGACCTGACGCCGGGAGGCTGCCGGTATATTGGCTGTACGGATGAGATCCTCGATAACATTGACGTCCTGGTGGACGGCCGGTTTATCGAAGAACGCAAGCGCATTACACTAAAATTCCGTGGCTCCGAGAACCAGCGCATCATTGATATGAAGCAGACCCGCAAAACGGGTCAGATCGTATTGTCACCCCTGAATAACTGACAGCATACACATATATCCGCTCTTTTTGGCATATAACTGTCAAAAAGGGCGGTGGTTTTTTTGAAACGGGAGAAGCTATTCTGGAGCAGCGTGGTGGGATTTTTCATCGTCTGCCTTGTAGGAACGCTGTGCCACGGAATCTATCCGTTCACCGGGGGAAACCGGATAATCGGGATGTTTGTCCCCGTGAACGAGAGTGTCTGGGAGCACCTCAAGCTGCTGTATTTTCCCTTTCTGCTCTATACCCTCGGCGAATACATTTTCTACGGCAGGAAGCATCCGGGATTTTTGTTTTCCCGGATGCTCGGCGTGCTCAGCGGCATGGTACTGATCCCGGTGGTATTCTTTCTGTACACCTCCGTGTTCGGCCGCAGCTTTGTGCCGGTCGATATCCTGCTCTTTTTCATTGCCGTACTGACAGCCTTTGTCGTCAGCTTTTACAGGATCGTCAGACAGAAGGACGGTGGCTTCCATCGACTGCTTGCCGCCATACTGTTGATTTTCGGCATTACCGCCCTGTTTATCGGCATGACATTCTTTCCACCGGACACCGCCCTGTTCCGTTCCCCATAACGCAGAGCCTGCGCCGGCAAGCTGCCATACCACGTCTGAACCGTACAGAGTGAGCATCAGCAAACGACATCCTTCAGCAAAGGTTGGAAAGGGGTCCGGGGAAAACCTTTTTTTGCCAGAAAAAGGTTTTCCCTGGTAACTGGCAGGTTAGAAGTGATTTCCATGCTGTGCGCTCGCCGGCGCTTGATTTTTTCCATTCCATCATGTACAATAGAGACAAGCCAACCACCAAAAAAATTCAGAAAGAAGGAAGATTATCATGGCACAGAATCCTATCGTTACCATCACCATGAACAGCGGCAAGGTGATTAAAGCAGAGCTTTATCCCGAAATTGCCCCCAATACCGTAAATAACTTCATCAGCCTCATTCAGAAGAAATTCTATGACGGGCTGACCTTCCACCGTGTTATCTATAATTTCATGCTCCAGGGCGGCTGTCCCGACGGCAACGGCACGGGCGGCCCCGGCTATCACATCCGGGGAGAATTCACACAGAACGGCTTTGCCAACTCCCTGCGTCATACCCCGGGCGTACTGTCCATGGCAAGAACGATGATCCCAAATTCCGCAGGCTCTCAGTTCTTCATCATGCATAAGGACGCTCCTCACCTTGACGGTCAGTATGCGGCTTTCGGCAAGGTCATTGAGGGGATGGAGGTCGTCAACGAGATCGCCGAGTGCGATACCGATTATGCCGACAAGCCCCTGGATCCGCAGATCATGGAGACCGTGACCGTAGAAACCTTCGGCGTAACATATCCCGAGCCGGAGAAGGTCTGAGCCGTCACCATTCATATCGAACACGATCACCGTACAGATTTCCCGGAAGTCTGTACGGTTTTTTGCTGTAAAAAGTCGGGTGGGTCATAAAGACCGGACGGAACGCATATACTGATAACAGTTGATAAAACAGGGGCGTCTGCCAAAAGAGAGGAGCCTTCTATGGAAAACGAGCAAAGAAAGAAGCTGCCTGCCATTATCATACCGATCACCGTCGTATTGCTGGTAGTCATTGCCTTTCTGGCAGGCATGAAGCTGCGTGGCTGCGAACCTGCCCCGGCGCCGACAGCCGATGCCGCCGCACAGGATCCGTCCGCCCTGAACGAATGGGATCCCCAGGTAACCGATCCCGATACATCCGCCAGCCGGACGCGGAGCATCCGGATTCCGGGATATCCCGAACTGCAGCTGCCTGCCGAAACCGTAACCGTTCCCGTCCGCTTCGTTAATCCCGAGGGAAATCCCTGCACTTTCCGCTTTGAACTGGTACTGGACGAAAACAATGAAACGCTCTATACTTCCGGCCTTGTTCCGCCGGGAAAAGCCATTCAGGAGATTACCCTCAGCCGTCCGCTGCCGCCGGGAGAATACGCCGCCACGCTCAGAATCTCCACCGCCTCCCTGGACACCCATGAGGCAATGAACGGCGCTCACCACGCCACAAAACTGATCGTAACATAAAAAGGGGAGAGAGCATGAAAAAATGGATCGCTCTATGGACGGCATTCTGCTGCACCGCCTTTCTGATCGGAACGTCGGTGATCCCTGTGACGGTGAGGGCCGCTTCCGTGACCTACATGGACACCAACGGAGATATCCGGATCCGCAGCGACGTTCTGCCGCTGCCCGCCGATCCCGATACCGCCGCCATCGGCCAGGCAGGAATGACTGCGTGGTACTATACCGACAGTGATATCCTCTACCGGCAGCGGCTCCGGATCAACGGCACAATCAACCTGATCCTCACCGAAGGACATCCGATGATTGCCAGAAAAGGCATCCATGTTCCGGCGGGCTCCACGCTGATTCTATGGGGGCAGTCGCAAACCACAGGAACCCTGCAGGCTGCCGGCGGAAGCGGAACAGCAGGTATCGGAGGCAATAAGGGAACCAGAGCGGGCACCATTATTATTAACGGCGGTGAGATTACAGCCGACGGCGGCAATGAAGCGGCGGGGATCGGGGGCGGAAGCGGCGCCGACTTTGAGAATATCACGATCAACGGCGGGCATCTCACCGTAAACGGTCAGGAGGAAGCTGCCGCCATCGGAGCCGGAAAAAACGGTACCCGTGAAGATGCAGGGGCTCGCATCCATCTCCATCTGCCCATCAGTCAGATCACAACGGCCATCCGCGGTGAAGCCATCGGCGGCGTCACCGCAGACCATATCGGAAATTGTGCTGCCTACAACGCGCTGCATCATCTCTCCGGCGGGCAGATGGCCGACAGTACAGAATATGACGGTTCCGCCTTTATGATGACCATCCCGTCTGAAATCACCATCGGAGACCCGCTTGTCATCCATGTCGGAAGAGTCTCCCTGCCGCAGGATCAGACGCTGCAGGTGACTGTCGGTACACCGGACGGGTTCTGTCTTCACTCCGACGGTGATCTTAAACTACCATACCGTCTCACGAGCCACGGTCAACAGCTCCGGGACGGTGACCGTATCCTGCTGCTCACGGCATCGTCCTCCGACGGTACCGCCATTCTCAACAGCTCTCTCAGCGAAAAGCCGCGCTATGCCGCCCGTTACAGCGGCACACTGACATTTTCCGTCAGCGTAACGTAATCTGTCCGTCAAATCGGTGTACAAGCGATAAAGGAGCGCAGCGCCAATGAAGAGAACCATTGTCACCCTCATCACCGGATTATTTGCCGCATTCATGTCCGTCACCGTCTTAGCCGCCGACACTCAGATCATCACCGCCGAGAGTACCGGCACTACTGCCGTAACCTACACCGCCCATACCGCCTATACCGTAGAGATCCCCGCACAAGTGATCTTCCGTCAGGAACAATCCGCTGCGGATGTGAGGATATACGGTTCCAGGGAAGAGGATCCCGTACTGATCGGCAAAGGGAAGACGGTAAGTGTCAGTCTGGATGATGACAACAGCTTTCTGGCCGCCAACAGCGGCGATATCCTTGCCTATACAGCAGCCGCAGACGGATGTCCCGTCACGGCAGGCAGTATCATCGCCGAAACTGCTTCCAACACCACGGTTTCAAGAACGCTCACCTTTACCCGGAGCGTTCCCCCGCAGAAAAGCGGCACCTACACCGGCACCATGAACTTTCAGATAGCCCTCATTGACACCGTTTAAGCAAGAGACAGGTGTCAAGACGCTAACTTTACACTATTTGCTAACATCCTTAATTTTTTGATATTCTGTAAAGCTGTTATCTTTACAGAAAAAAGCAACAGAGCTGTCGCTGAATATGCGGCAGCTCTGTTGCTGTGAGTATTCTTCCGGTCACGATCCGGTATCTTCTCCATAGATAAATTCATACAGCTTCCGGTTTTCATAATCCTGGTCAGAGATTCCGATCACGGAAGCACCGTCAACCCATTCAAAGCTGAAGTTATCGGAACGGGGAACAGCGTATTCCTTTTTCTGGTACTTCAGCAGTCCAAAGACCGAAAACAGCTTTCCCAACACATCCCATTGGGACATATTGGTCGTGAGCAGCGGTGCGGCCTGATAAGCGACCGCCATGATCGTGAAAATATTGCTGTCCTTGAGCTGTGAGATCATGGTATCTATCACGATGCGCTGCCGGGCTGTCCTGTCGAAATCCGCACCGGCGCTGTCCCGGTCTCTGGCGTACCAGAGAGCCTGCCGGCCGTTGAGCTTGATTCTGGCGACCTGCTCACCATTCTTGTTACTGAAAAACGCTTTTTCGGGGACCACCAGCTCATGCCGACTCTCCACCTGATGATTCCTCCAGCACTGCCAGTTGATATAGTCAATCTCTTCGGCAGTCAGTTCCAGCGTCAGACCGCCCATTGCGTCGATGAGGGAGGTAAATCCGGAGAAGTCGATCACAAGATAGCTGTCAATTCTGATCCGGAAATTCAGTTCAATGGTTTCTGTGGCGAGCTTCGGTCCACCGAGTGCAAAAGCGGCATTGAGCCTGTTGTCATCATAGCCGGGAATCTCCACATAGAGGTCACGGAGCAGGGATGTCTGTTTGATCGTACCTGTTTTTTTGTCAATGGAGAGCAAGATCATCGAATCCGAGCGACCGTATTCATCCGCGGCATGGTTATCCGCACCGTAGAGCATAATATTCTCCACGCTGCTGTCGCTTTTCAGTTCGCCGACCTGCCGGATGATCCCGGCGTGATCGGGCTGCTGCGTATCGTAATGGATACGGAACACCACCAAAGCAAGGTACACCACACCCGCCAACAGCAGGATCAGGAGCAGAATCAGCAGAAAGCGAAACACCTTTCCGACTGTCGATCTGCGGCGCGCGGGAGGTCTTACCGTCCTGCCAGACACACGGTAATCTCCGGAGTGACGAATCTCCTGCTCGGAGAAGCAGTCGCCGTAGTCGGTACTGCGGGGCGGAACACGGCGGATCTCACGGCCATCATTCGGTCGTTCCATACAAATCCTCCTTCCATACAGAAAATGACAGGCAACATGACCTGTCATTCTGATCGTTTATTCGGTTTGACTCGGTTTTTTAACCTGATCTTCAAAAACGAACTCGGCAACCTCCCGCCGGAACACATCCCAGTCATTGATAATAATGACCGAGACAAGATAGCCGTCAATGTAGACCGGACGCTCGTAGGG
>ONEU01000067.1 GCA_900316925.1 uncultured Eubacteriales bacterium | reverse complement strand
GAATGAGTCTCAGGAAACTTGTAAGATCAACCCGTAGAAAACAACGGGTACGCTTTCGGGGGTGTCGGGGGGACTTTCACGTGAAAGTCCCCCCGACTCGCTCTCCGCAGAGAGCGAAAGGCTCTTTAAGGAGCGGTTTTGAAGAAGAGGCGCAAAAAGGGGCACAGTCACCTGATGAGTGACTGTGCCCCTTGATTATGGTAGATTGTACGCCGGATTATGCGACACGAAGTTCTCCAAGAGTGGTTTCGAGTGTCAGCGGAATACCATCGGCAAAATCGCCGGAATAGAAAATGGAGCCGCTATTTTTGTCGTAAACATAGTCGGAGATGTTTTCGGAACTGAAAACGGAGGAGAGACCACCGTATGCGATAGCATCACTGATGGTCAACCGATTGGCAGCTGCCTTGCAGTCTGCTACCGTGGAATTAGGCTTCGGAACCTTAGTGAGGTCAAGATCAAAAACCTCGGCCTGAGAAGTATCCGCGTTTATCATACCGCTGGCAACGCCGGCATAGAGGTTCTTGTAGGCGTTGCTTAATTCAGCGGCGTTTGCCTTCTTGGTGCTGCTTTCGGCGGATTGAATCATGCTGGGAATGATGAAGGTCGGGTATGGATTGAAAGCGGTGGCAAGAGAGGCAAAATCGGTAATCAGCTCTTCCTTGCTTGCTTTCAGGATGTCGTGATCGGAGTTGAGCTCCTTAATCTCGGGAGTGGTAGAAACCAGATAGGTGACAGAAACGTCCGGCATATCGGGGTTCGGGAACACCTTAAGGGTAAAGGAATTATCAGTGGTCTTGAGATTACCCTTGAGGGTTGTCGGCTCAGCGTTTTCGGTATTGGTTTCGCCGTGGGAAGTGAAGCTCGTGGGTTTGAGGTTCTGCTCGACGGTGAAGTCACCGGTGGAGGTGTCACGGGTGTAGGTGATCTCTCCGTTGTAAGCAGCGCCGGAGACCTTGAGAACATATTTAGCCTGTCCGACGGTGCTCATGTTGGTCAGAACAAAGCTCTGATTCATGCCGGTGCTGATCATCTCCAGGGAGAGCTTATCCGTGGTGGCAGGATCGGCACCAAAGGTAAGGACAACAGTATAGGTCTGACCCTTATACGTTAAGTTGAATTCAGCCTTCATCAGGCTCTTGGTGTCTTTGTTGAGATAGTGCTTCAATACAACCTCGTATTCTGACGTACCGAGGTAGGAATTGGCCTGGATGGGATCCAGACGCTCAATGGCATCCATGAGCTGCTTGTTGATCTGCTCATTGATGTTAACGCTATCCTTTGCCCAGGTTTTCAGATCGAGGAACAGAGCGTTGAGCACAGAAGTATCCTTAAAATCGTGGGTAATGACGAAGGCTTTGGTGTCGCTGCCGAAGATATCGGTGCTGCCTTCGCTGACATCCACCTTGCCGCATTCATCAATGTCCTTACAGACCTTTTTGATGAGTGTATTGAGACCGAAATAATCGTCCGTGTCTTTGCTCAGGTTGCTGTACACATACTCATAGACATCCATTACGGTGTCATACTGATCCTGGGGGACGCCGAGACCGTCCTTCGCATCCGGACCGATAATGGAATCCTTAGCTTTGTTGCGGAGGTCTTTCAGCTCCAGATAGTAATTCGTACCTTTGGAGGTGTTGAGTACGAGCTTGTTCATATCACCGTAAAGCCCGGTAGTATTGGACTGGCCGCTGCTTTCAGCGGTAATGCCGTAGTAGAACTGCTTGGTTTCCTTATTGTAGGAGACAACCCGTTCATGCGTACCTTCGCTGCCCAAAACGGTGGTCGTCTTCGATGTCCCCTTATCGGAGACGGCACTGATGACCTTTCCGACATCATTCTGACTGCAAATAGCCTTTGCAGTATCTTTATAGGCAGTCAGCAGATAGTCGGCAGGAGCCTCTTTCAATTGACTGAGTGTCTGGTTCTTCTGGATGAGCCGGAAAATGAAGAAACCGGAGATCACAAGTGCTACTGCAAGCAGAATGGCAACGATTGCGATAATGAGCTTCTTGTGGCTCTTTTTCTGTGCAACCACATCCCCCATGCCATACTCCTGATAACGGGACTCCGGAGGAATTTCCGGGATCGGAGCAGGCGGATTGACAGTTGAAGGTCCCTCTACTGCGGCGGGACGGACGGTGGCGGGCTGTGAAGTGCTGTCGCTGATCTGTTCACCGCAGGCTTCGCAGAACTTCGCATAAGGACTGGTTTCTTTTCCGCAATGTGGACATATCATTTTTCATCTCTCCTTTACACGATAATTTTCAGGGAGCTTCCGCAGAAGCTCCCTTCCTAACCATATTGTATACGATTTACCAGTAATTGTAAAGGGAAAAACATAAAAAAATACCGAATATTGCAAGGTTTTTCCACGCAAATGATTGACTTTCGGGCGAAATCGGATTACAATAATCGTGTATGTGTATTGATGGCTGAACGCTGCCGGATACACAAGGCACACACTAAACTATCAGGAAGGGAGACTGTATGAAGATACTTGCAATCGGGGATATTGTAGGCTCCATCGGCTGCCGATATCTGCGGGAACAGCTGCCGGCGCTCAAGAAGCGGGAGGGGATCGACCTGGTGATCGCCAACGGGGAAAACTCTGCGGACGGAAACGGCTTCACCCCTTCATCGGCGGAGTATATATTCAGCAGCGGCGTGGATGTCATCACGGGAGGGAACCATACCTTCCGGCGCAGAGAGAGCTACGATACCCTGGAGAACTGTCCGTCCTTGATACGGCCGGCCAACTACCCGTCAACCGCCCCCGGCCGGGGATATACCGTCTATGACCTGGGAAGCAGACAGGCAGCGGTGATTAACCTGATGGGCTGTATGTTTATGGAGGCGCTGGATGATCCGTATGCCGTGATCGAGAGGATCCTCAGGGAGATCGACACCCCCATCATCCTGCTGGACTTCCACGCAGAAGCCACCGCCGAAAAGCTGGCGCTTGCCTATTATCTTGACGGCCGGATATCCGCCATGTTCGGGACACACACCCACGTTCAGACCTCCGATGAGAGGATCCTGCCCGGCGGGACAGGGTATATCACGGATGTGGGAATGACAGGCCCCTATGAGTCGGTACTGGGCGTGAAGCCGGAGCTGTCTATCCGGAAATTCAAGGATAAGCTGCCCGTGCGGTTTGAACTGGCAGACGGCAGGTGCCGGATGGATTGTATACTTTTCACCATTGATGAAAAGACCGGCAGAACAACCGCAGTCAAACGGATGGAGTTCTCATAAAGTTTATAAATTATTCATAAATCACTCATAATTTTTTTAGACAAAACACTTGCATAATATATAGAATGTATATATTATATTAGTGTATGTGTTGTATTGTAATAGGGCGAACCAAGTACATCAATAGGAGGAATTATGAAATGGAAGTATTAAAAGTTTCATCAAAATCTGCTCCCAATTCTGTTGCCGGTGCGATTGCAGGTGTTGTCAGAGATTACGGTTGTGTAGAGGTTCAGGCAGTGGGCGCAGGCGCTACCAATCAGGCCTTGAAATCAGTGGCGGTTGCCAGGGGCTATCTTGCTCCTATGGGAATTGACCTGGTGTGTATCCCTGCCTTTACCAGTATTGAGATTGACGGTATTGAACGTACCGCTATGAAGCTGATCGTTGAAATCAGATAAACCAATTCACTCATGATTTTTTGATCGAATTAAAGGAAGTGCGACAAATGATAAATGGTTCATACTACAAGAATGCGCTGATTTCCGGCGCCAACAATATCATCAGACAGAAGGACGAAATCAATGCCCTGAATATTTTCCCGGTGCCGGACGGCGATACCGGTACCAATATGTCAATGACGATCGAAGCCGCCGCAGAAGCGCTCAAAACCAGCACTGCCCTGCGGATTGACGAGGTAGCCGCTGAGGCTGCATCCGCCATGCTTCGTTCCGCAAGAGGCAACTCCGGCGTGATTCTGTCCCTGCTGTTCAGGGGTATCGCTAACGGTCTCAAGGGCAAGGGCGAGATCGACGGCAAGGATTTTGTGGAAGCTCTGAAGCTGGGTGTAGACACCGCCTATAAGGCTGTGATGAACCCCACGGAGGGCACCATCCTCACCGTTGCCAGAATGTCCTGTGAGGCCGGCAAGGTGGCTGCTGAGGTGGAGTCCGATCCTGTGATCGTGTTCAGCTCCGTCTGCTCTGCCGCCCGAGATGCTCTCAGACGCACTCCCGAAATGCTTCCCGTTCTGAAGAAGGCCGGCGTAGTGGATGCCGGCGGCAAGGGTCTTGTGGTGATCTTTGACGGTATGCTCTCCCTGCTGCGCGACGGCGTGATGGTGGAAGTGGAGAAGTCAACGAGCGCCGCCGAGGCTGAGGATAAATCGGCAGAGTTCTTCCGCAATGCGGCTGCCGAGTTTGACTCTGTAATCAACTTCACCTATTGTACCGAATTTATCATCGGCAGAGAAGCCGGAGCCCAGAAGCAGGCTGATGAGCTGCGTTCCTTCCTGGAGAAGATGGGCGACTGCGTGGTAGTGGCTGAGGATGACGATATCATCAAGGTTCATGTACACACCGAAAATCCCGGCAAGGCACTGGAAGAGGCTCTTGCTTATGGCCAGCTGCTCAAGGTGAAGATCGAAAATATGAAGGAGCAGCACAGAAAGGCTGCCGAAGAATACGAAAAAGAAAAGGCAAAAGCAGAGGCTGAGGAGAAGAAGCGTGAATCCCTCAAGCCCGTTGCTCCTGTTGACGAGGTAGGCTTTGTCACCGTGGCAAGCGGCGAGGGTCTGGAGACTGTCTTCAAAGACCTGGGCTGTCAGCATATTGTCAGCGGCGGTCAGAGCATGAACCCCAGTACCGACGACATCTATCAGGCAGTCATGGCTACACCTGCCAAGACCGTGTTTGTCCTTCCGAATAACAAGAATATCATTCTGGCAGCCGAGCAGGTAGTGCCGCTGGTTTCCGACAGAAACGTGGTAATCATCCCCACACGGACGATCCCCCAGGGTCTGGTCGCCATGCTGGCTTACTCTCCCGACGCTACCGTGGAGCTTAACAGCGAATATATGATGGCAGCCGCCAAGCACGTTTCCACCGGTAAGGTGACATACGCCGCCAGAAATTCCGAGTTCGGCAGCACCAAGATCAAAGAGGGCGAGATCATTGCTCTCAACAACGGCAAGCTCACCCATAAGGATAAGGATCCGGTCCGTGCCGTTGTGAAGCTGGCAAAAGAGATGATCACCAAGGATACCTCATACGTTTCCGTGATCTACGGCAACGGTATCACCGAGGCACAGGCCAATACGGCTCTGGAAGCAATCCAGGCAAAGGCAGGCTCTGATGTGGAGGTCGCTCTGCTCGACGGTGGTCAGCCCATCTACTATTTCATGCTTTCAGTGGAATAAGAATCAGTTGAAGTTTGTTACAGCAGGCACGATTTCCGAGGAAACGGTGCCTGCTGTTTTTCGGTCAGGGGACTTTCACGAGGAGGTCCCCGGATCCCCCGAAAGGGAGGTGTTGATTTGTCGTCACTATATAAAATGCCGATTACGAAGCTCAAAATGGTCGGCGCAAAGAAAGCGGAGCTGTTCCATAAGTTAGGGGCGGATACCGTCGGGGAGCTGCTGCGGATCTACCCCCGGGATTACGAAGACTGGAGCAGGGTGCTGTCCATCGCACAGGCAGCAGGCGGGAGCGTGTGCTGTGTGCGAGCTACTGTGGAGTGCCGTTATACGCCCGCCAGGATACGGGGGAACATGGTGCTGTACAAGGTCAGTGTGACGGACGGCGAGGATCACATGACCGTGACCCTCTTTAACCAGCGGTATCTGTATGAGGGGCTGCAGGACGGGGAAGAGTACCTGTTCCGCGGCGCTGTGAAGCAGAACTACAACGGCTATGAGATGGCTTCTCCGGTGATCGGGACTGCGGAGAATACCCGGATACGCCCGGTCTATTCTCAGACGGGGACACTCACCAGCCGTCAGATCGAACAGGCCATGCTCCGGGCGGTTTCCCTGCTGCCGGAGCAGATCAATGATCCCATTCCCGAAGGAATCCGGGAAAAATACGGCCTTTGCAGTCTGGGGGAGGCGATCCGGAATATCCATTTCCCCAGGGACTGGGAGTCGGCGGACAGGGCGAGGAACCGGTTGGTATTTGAAGAACTGCTTGTGTTCCAGCTCGGTATCACCCGGCTGGGTTCCTCACGCCGCAAGGGAGAAGCGGAACATATCGAACAGGATTATTCCGATGAATTTATGGAGCGGCTGCCCTTCACGCTCACCAATGCCCAACAGCGGACGATCAGGGAATGTGTGGAGGATATGCGGAGCCTGCCGTATCCCATGAACCGGCTGGTACAGGGGGATGTGGGAAGCGGAAAAACGGCGGTGGCGGCTGCCGTGTGCGATACTGCCGTCAGAAACGGCTTGCAGTGTGCATTTATGGCGCCTACGGAAATATTGGCTGAGCAGCATTTCGAGTCCCTGAGCTGCCTTTTTGAGGGCACGGGGGTACGTCTGGCGCTCCTGACCGGTTCAACACCCGCTGCCGCCAGACGTTCTGCCCTGCAGCGCCTGGAGACAGGCCTGGTGGATATCCTGATCGGGACCCATGCACTGATTACCGATCAGGTGATGTTCCGGAACCTGGGGCTCGTGGTGACAGACGAACAGCATCGTTTTGGCGTGGCACAGCGGGCGGCACTGGTATCCAAGGGAAAGTCCCCTCATGTGATGGTCATGTCGGCCACACCCATTCCGAGAACACTGGCGCTGATGATCTTTGGCGATCTTGATCTGTCGGTGCTGGATGAGCTGCCCCCGGGACGTCAGAAGGTGGATACCTATCTCACCGACAGCGGCAAACGTCAGCGCATCTACCGGTTTATCCGTCAGCACATCCGGGACGGCAGGCAGTGTTATATTGTGTGTCCGTTGGTGGAGAAGAGTGATTCCGGGCTGGTGTCGGCGGAGGAATATGCGGAGAAGCTCCGTTCCACCGAGCTGGGTGACTGTCGGATCGCCGTGCTCCACGGCAAGCTCCAGGCTTCCGAGAAGGAGCGGATCATGGCGTCCTTTTCTGCGGGTGAGCTGGATATCCTGATTGCCACAACGGTGATCGAGGTGGGAATCAACGTCCCCAACGCAACGATCATGCTGATTGAGAATGCGGAGCGCTTCGGCCTGTCACAGCTTCACCAGCTGCGCGGACGGGTGGGCAGAGGTAAAGAGAAGTCGTATTGCATAATGATCTCCGACGCGGAGAATCCCGTCAGCCAGGAGCGTTTGCGGGTGATGTGCCGCACGAACGACGGCTTTAAGATTGCTGACGAGGATCTGCGGCTGCGGGGACCGGGAGATTTTTTCGGCGCACGTCAGCACGGATTGCCGGAGCTGAAAACAGCGGCGCTGTCGGATATGCTCTCGATGGACGTGACCCGTGAGGCGGTGCAGGAGATTCTAACAGCGGACCCGGAGCTTTCGCTGCCGGAGCATCGTGCACTGCGCTTTGAAGTACAGCGGTTGTTCACGGGCAGCGGCCTGGAAACCACAGCATAATCATCAGCCGATCATTTTTTCAGGGGAACAGGGACGGGAAAATGAAACCAATATTTCCAAAATGTGCTATATTTTTTGGTACCTGTTGATTTTTTATGTATTCTGATGTATAATAACTACAAAATTTATGATATGGAGGGATTATTGTGAATAAAAATATGAGAAAAACCGTTTCCGGACTGTTGTCGGCAACGGTTTTGCTGAGCGTATCGGCGGGAATGCCAATACTGGCAAATGCGTCTACGGGAGGACATAGTCAGGAAGATGCGGTAGCATGGGCAACGGCTCAGAATGGGAAATACCTGGATTACGACGGAGCATACGGAGCCCAGTGTGTTGACCTGATTATGTGCTACTACGATTATCTTGGATGCCCGATACCCGGAGGCAATGCGTGTGATTACTGCTGGAATGATTTGCCGGACGGATGGATGAGAATCCCAAACGATACGGGCTATACACCAGAACCGGGTGATGTCTGCGTGTGGGATGCCTATGCAGGCTCTTCGGGGGAATATGGCCATGTGGGAATCGTGACCGGCGGTGATTCCACCACAATCAGCACCATGGAGCAGAATGTGGACGGCAGCGCCACGCGAAGTATGTCAAGAAACACTTCACTGGTGACCTGTTTTATCAGACCTGATTTTGATATCCCGGCGCCGGAGCCGGTTATCTCGTTCCGGTCCAACGGCGGAACCGCTGTTGAACCGATCAAGGTGTCTTCGGACGGCACCTATGGCACGCTTCCCGTTCCGGAAAAAGAAAATGCTGAATTTCTGGGCTGGAGCCTGTCAGATAATCAGGCTTATTCCATGGACTTCACGGAGGATACGCCTGTTTATTTCAAGCGGCCGGCAAACTGGGAAGGCACAAAAATCTATTGCTTTGTGTGGAATGTATTTGAAGATTACTCTTTGTATGACTGGGAGGATCCCTCTTCACTTTGTGAGATGGTGGGAAGAAACATCTATAAGTATGTGATCCCGGCAGGAGAAAGCTTCAGCAATATTATTTTCTCCGATGGATGCGGCAACCAGATCTATGATCTGGCGCTGGGAAGCTGCTGTGCCAATGATATGGTGGTATGTACGCAATATCTGGGCGAAGGTACGTATGGACAGACGGTCTATGAGGCTTCCTGGAAAGTTCATTCGGAGCTTCCCTCCACCGTAGGCGGATTGGATCTGGATGATACGTTCCCGTATCAGAGACATCCGATAACAGTCAGTGATACCTATGAGCTGAAGCCGTACCATCTTGTGACGGCGGATTCTCCGGTTGCACTGCCGTATGACCATACCCTCTATGCGGTGTGGAAAAATGATGAGCTGGTCAATACATCGGAAGTGGAAAACGAGAAAATCGTTCTGGGTAATCAGGTGAAGGTGAACATAGCTGCAGAGGGCGGCAGCGCTCCCTATCGGTATGAGGTTTTCTATCAGCACTCCGGTCAGTCGAAGTGGACAACAGCCCCTGTCAGCGGGAATACCTCCGTCTTTAAGCCGAAGAGTACCGGCACTTACACTGTCAGTGTGAAGATCACGGATGCTGCCGGAACGGTGGTACGGAAACGGTTCACGGTCAGCGTCAGCTCGGCTTTGAAGAATACCTCCACTCTCTCTGCCGAGACTGTCAAGAAGGGCGGAACCCTGACAGTCAACGCTTCAGCAACAGGCGGTGCAGGCGGATATCAGTATGCGGTGTGGTTCAAGCAGGCCGCCAAAACCTCCTGGATCACCGCACAGAATTATTCAACGAATAACACCATCAGTTTCAAGCCGCAGGCAACGGGCCTTTATGATATCAGCGTGAAGGTCAAGGACAAAAACGGCAAGATCGTGAAGAAGGCCTTTTCTGTTACCGTTACAGGTCCGCTGGTGAATCAGTCTGTTCTGAGCAGCACCTCTGTAAAAAAGGGCGAGGGCGTGACGGTGAATGCCGCAGCAACAGGCGGTGCAGGGGGATATCAGTATGCAGTGTGGTACAAGCAGGCTGCGAAAACCTCCTGGAACCAGGCACAGAATTATTCCGAGAATACAACGATTGTGATAAAGCCCCGTTATTCCGGTTCGTATGATATCAGCGTGAAGGTGAAGGATCAGAACGGCACCATCGTCAAGAAGGCCTTTAAGGTAACATTTACGGAACCGCTTACCAACAAGTCCACGATTTCCGCTGTGTCTGTTCCAAGAGGCGAAAGTATGCAGATCAAGTGTGCTGCCGTCGGCGGAACTGCACCGTATCAGTATGCCGTGTACTACCAGAAGAATGGTGACACCAGCTGGCGGACACTCCAGAACTTCAAGGCCAACGACAAAATTGAGTTCAAGCCCCTGTACACCAGTGTCTATAAGCTCAGCGTGAAAGTTAAGGACGCAGACGGAACGGTTGTCAGAAAGTATCTGCAGTTCAACTGTGTCGATTTGGTATAAACTCTGAAAAGTGCATCTGAATTTTAGCTGCGGGTATGCCGGCTCAAACGGTCGGCATACCCGCTTTTTTTCACTGGGGATAAAACTCATTGATAAAAAGCAGAAGCTTTGATATAATGAGAAAAAAGCGGAAAGAGATGCTGCAAATGATAGGCGATCAGATAAAAAAACATCGTAAAAAAAGGGGAATGACGCAGGAGGAACTGGGGGATATGATCGGTGTGACCACACAGGCGGTCTCCAAATGGGAAAGAGGAGGATCACCGGATGTGGAATTGCTGCCGAAAATTGCGGGGGCGCTGGGTATCACGATCAATATGCTCTATGAGCAGGAACAGATCCGCTCCCTGGAAGACGCGTTGATTGATGAGATCGTGGAGATGGGCAGTAAAGAGGGGTTTAACCGGCTGCTGCCGTTTGTATGGAAGACGATGATGGGCCTTTCGGGACTGGATACCGCCAAAAAGGGCTTTGCCGATGACGGGAGAGCACCGGGTGAGCTCAGAGAAAAGAACGGCTACCACTATTATGCAAGAGCCAGTTTCGATGACGGTATGATCAATGCGAAAATGGATTCCGATTTCCGCTACTGCTTCTTTATGCCCGAGCCTGAAAACGGCTATGCGGCATATTTTGCCGATCAGGAGGAGCTGTCTGAAACCTTCTCGGTCTTAGCGGAAAAGGATGTGCTGAAAATCCTGTTCTATATGTATACTCGTATCAATCTGCCGGTGGCGCTGTCACAGATAGCTGCCAATGTCGGACTGGATGTGGCTCGGACCGAGGAACTGATGGACGCATTGTGCCGGATCAATCTCGCCTGCTGTATGCCGATCGAAACCGAGAACGGTCAGATGAAGGCCTATACCTACTATAATGAAACGGTCGTGCTCCCCATGCTTTGCAGTGCCAGAGAGGTCCGTGACAGAAAGGTGATCCACTGGGGCGTGTGGTTCGACAGAAATGTTCCGCTGTTTTAATAAATGTCTGATTGGTTGATTGTTCAATTACTCGTTGATTTTCTGACGGCTGGTTGATTTGGTGTCAAATCGGTTGTTTGACATCCCTGGTATTCTCCCGTAAAATAAAATTATTACGATCATTTCTACGGGAGGAGTATGTATGAAGTCAAAAACGATCTTTGCGGGTGTCTTAACGGCGGCTATCTCCATGTCCCTGATGACCGGCTGTGCGCAGGGCGGACAGAACGGTGGTGAACATTCTTCCAAAGCAGAAAGCAAAACGGTATCGGCAGCCTCTGCCGAGCAGAGTACACCGGCTGAACAGAGCAGCAAGCCGGAGGAAAGCTCCGCAGGCCAGAAGACGGACGGAAAACTGTACACGCTGACCATCAGGGACAGCAGTAAAAGCAGTAAAATGACCGCTCAGTTCATCAATACCATGAGCGGAGCCAGCCAGGAGATCCCGATGACCAAAACGGATGAGGCTTCGGGTGATTTCATCTATACCTGTGAAGCCGATACCAGTAAGTATAATATGGTGCATCTGGATTACGGTGCCGAAAATCCGACACGGGATGTG
The DNA here is from genome assembly GCA_900316925.1 of uncultured Eubacteriales bacterium. Taxonomy (GTDB): domain Bacteria; phylum Bacillota; class Clostridia; order Oscillospirales; family Acutalibacteraceae; genus UBA1213. The sequence goes on along the minus strand of ONEU01000067.1, from coordinate 16,031 downwards.
GCATTTAATGAGTATATCAGCGGCTGGTACCTGACAAACGGATTGCTCAAGCCCTATGTGGTTGGCAAGGAACCGCGCTACGATTCTAAAGTGGAAACGAAGACGTTCCAGTTTGACGGGTACGATAAAAACGTCTATATCTGGACGCCGGAGGATTACGACCCGAAATCCCCTGAGAAGTATTCCACCATCTATGCCTTTGACGGGCAGTGGACGGTTTCCGATACGGTTTTCGTCAACGATGAAAACGAAGAATCATGGCATATCGGGGAGCATCTTACCAGCATGATGGCTGTGACGGATAAAAAGGCAATCGTTGTCGGCATTGAAACGAAGGAGGAAACCCGGAATAACGAGCTGATCCCCGATCTGGGTGAAATGGCGATCAAGAATTATCCTTCGACCAAACGGGGCAGCGCTTTTGCGGATTTCTTATGTGACACGGTGATCCCCTATATCGAGAGCAATTATCATGTGTATGCCGATGCGGAACATACGGCGGTAACCGGCAGTTCTCTGGGCGGATTGGCAGCATTCTATACGGCTATGGCACACCCCGAGCATTTCGGTACGGCAGGTGCGCTGTCCCCGTCCTTCTGGGCCTATGACGTGAAGAACTGGACGCAATGGCTCCTTCCCAGGATGTCCGGGAAAAATCTGCCGTATCTCTATCTTTACGGCGGAGACTATGAGCTGGATAACGGTGCCCTGGCAATCATTATGAACAATGCGCTGTTACAGCAGGGATATCCCAAGGACAGGATTGTTTGCAGCGTCTATCAGCCCGGCGAACATCTGAGTGTCTACTGGCAGAATATGTTCCCGGAATTTCTGCAGGCATTTTGTGCGCGGAAGGTGTCGGCTTTGGAAAACGGCGCTGTCGTGCAGCTGCCCGAAGAAGCCAAAAAGAAGATCGAATCTTATCAGCAGGAGGCCAGCAGCGCCGAACGAGAACCCACCGATCAGGATTATGTCTACTATGACAACAGCGAAACGAAATGGACGAAGGTCTGTGCGTATTGGTGGGGACCGTATGGCGCCTCAACGACGAAGATCATCTCGAATGAATACTATGACCATGAGTGGCCGGGCTTAGAGATGGAGCGCATCGGCGATACGGACATTTACAGAGTGATTGCGCCGAGCGGTGCTGTCGGCATTATTTTCAACAACGGCGTGGGTGATAATGAGATGGCGGAAGGAAACGAAGCCTATCAGACAGAGGATATCACATACGATAAAAAAGTCAATCCGGGCAAGGTGTATAAAATCGACATGACGCAGCCGGCAAAACCGGGAAGAGGAAAAGATAGCGTGAAGTATAAATACCCTGCCGGAACATGGTCGGATTACGCCTCGTGAGAGGACAGGCACTATTCTGAAAAGTGAATTGCTTGGTATCAGCAAAGCCGTGCAGGTTACATGATCTGCACGGCTTCGTTTATGTGTTTGCAAAAATCGCTTATTATTCCACTGCAGCTCGCTTGCAAGAAATCCCAAGCCGTTCGCAGCGGCATTGCAGTCATTCCGACTTCACAGGGAAAATACCCGATAGACTGAAAAAATCAACGATATTGTCAAAGAATACGGCAAAGGGTGACGTATGGGTGATTACGAGTAATAGGATTATCCTATAATCTAAGCTCAGAATTTATTCTTGACAAAACAGGGGATCTGTGAGATAATACTTTACGGAATAAACCTACTATTCATATAGGTTATATTATTATCAATAAGGAGAAATCTATATGTATATCAGACTCTCCCAAAAACGATGTTGAGATTGTACCGTCAGCTGCAATAAATATGAGGAGAGAGAGAATATGAAAACATATCAGAAAATAACAGACCTGATCGGAAAGACACCGCTTTTAGAGCTGGAGACCGTCAGCAAAAAAACAGGAGCAAGGATTTTCGGAAAGCTTGAATATTTCAATCCTGCCGGAAGCGTTAAGGACAGAATTGCGAAGGCAATGATTGATGATGCAGAAGCAAAGGGACTTCTGAAGCCCGATTCCATCATTATCGAACCGACAAGCGGCAATACCGGAATCGGTCTTGCGGCTGTGGCTGCCGCAAGAGGATATCAGGTTATTCTTACAATGCCCGAAACCATGAGCGTTGAGCGCAGAAATCTTCTCAAAGCATACGGTGCAAAGGTCGTTCTGACCGAAGGCGTAAAGGGAATGAAGGGTGCAATCGAAAAGGCACAGCAGCTTGCCGCCGATAATGCACACAGCTTTATCCCAAGCCAGTTTACAAACAGCGCCAATCCGAAGATACACTATGATACCACCGGTCCCGAAATCTGGGAGGATACCGATGGAAAGGTCGATATTTTTGTTGCCGGCGTCGGCACAGGCGGTACGGTATCCGGTGTGGGTGAATATCTGAAGAGCAAGAATCCGAATGTTCGGGTAGTGGCAGTAGAACCTGCCGGTTCGCCGGTTCTTTCGGGAGAAAAGCCCGGTCCCCACAAGATACAGGGTATCGGCGCAGGTTTTATACCCGAAACACTTAATACCGCAGTTTATGACGAAATCATAAAGGCAACGAACGAAGACGCTTTTGAGACCGGCAGAGAGCTTGCCAAAAAGGAGGGGCTGCTGGTAGGAATATCCTCGGGTGCGGCTGTATGGGCAGCATCAGAGCTTGCAAAGCGTCCGGAAAACAAGGGAAAGATCATCGTGGCAATACTGCCGGATACGGGTGAGAGATACCTGTCAACGGCGATGTTTTCCGTATAAAGAAAGAGGTAATCAGCATGAGGATCCGCAGCAATAGACAGCATCATATTGTATCAGCCGAAAACAGCGCTTCTGTTTCCGGCGGCTTTGCTGCGTCTGTAGGCTGCTGTATGTGTTGTACTGACACAGGCGGCTTAGAGAGATGTTTTATCTGGAAGTAAAACAGGTTTCTTGCCATTGCCGTCTGTCTGCACCATCGCAGTACGGGCGGCATTTTTTTGTCTGAAAGGAGAGAAGAATTATGATCGCAGCACAGGAGAGTATTACCGCCAAGCTTTGTTCCTTTGCCCGTGCTTATCATTCAAATATCGGGAGAAAAAAGATATTCGATGATTATCTTGCATACGACTTAATGGGCAAGGAAGAATTTGAGGAAATAGGCCGTCTCATACAGAATGATTTCGATACAGGCAATAGCACAGATCATGGGGATTTCACAGCGGAGCAGATCTATCCGAAGCTGAACCGGTATATTGCGCCCATTCCGCTTTCCAGAATAGCCTTTGCCGAAACGAAACTGCTTGAATTTGCCAAGAAACATCCCGGATGTCAGTATGTTATCTGCGGTGCGGGGATGGATACCTTTGCATTCAGAAACGATGATCCTCAGATCAGGATATTTGAGCTTGACCACCCCGATACAGGAAGCTATAAGCGTGAAAGGATAAAAGAGCTCGAATGGAATATCCCAAAGAACCTGACCTTCGTTCCGATAGATTTTTCAAAAGACGATATGACAGAGGTGCTGCTTTCGTCAGGCTACGATCCGGATATCCCCACATTCTTTGCAATATTGGGAGTTTCCTATTATCTGACTCTGCCGGTGTTTGAGCAGACGATAAAAAATATCAGTCAGCTCTGCCGTGCAGAAGGAGAAGTTGCATTTGACTATCCGGATGAGACCACTCTCGCCGCCAAGAGTTCCGAAAGAGTACATACGCTTGCAGCAATTACGGAACGGCTCGGAGAAAAAATGGTGCACGGTTATTCGTTTTCAGAGATCAATTCCGTACTTGACAAATACGGCTTTGAAATAGGGGATCACGAAACGCCGCAGATGATACAGCAGCAGTATTTCGCGGACAGGGACGACGGCATCAGGGCATTTGAAAACATACATTTCATGTTAGCTTACAGGGAGGCAGTCAGATGAAAAAAATAGCCAGCTTTACGGTAAATCACGACAAGCTTGAAACAGGAATGTATCTTTCCCGAATGGACGGCGATGTGGTGACGTATGACATACGAATGAAAAAGCCCAACGGCGGAGATTATCTCGGAAACGGCGAGCTGCATACGATCGAGCATCTTTTTGCGACCTATGCAAGAAACAGCGCGGTTTCCGATGGTGTGATCTATGTAGGGCCTATGGGTTGCCGGACCGGCTTTTATCTTCTTGTCAGAGATCGTGTTTCCCACAGACAGGCAATATCACTTGTGCAGGACAGTTTCAGGTTTATTGCGGATTTCGAGGGGGAGATACCCGGAAGCAAAAAAGAGGAATGCGGAAATTATCTTGAGCACGACCTTGCGAAAGCAAAAGAAACAGCTGAAAAAATGCTGGTTGTTCTTGAAAAGTACAACGAAGAAAAACTTTACTATAAGGAGTAATCATTATGTCAACCTATAAAAATATAGAATCAGCCCTTATCCATGGGGGAATTTACGGAGACACATATACAAAGGCAGTCAATGTGCCGATCTATCAGACCTCAACCTACGAGCAGAGCGGTCTTGGCGAAACACCGAAATGGGAGTATTCCCGTACAGGCAACCCCACCCGTGCAGCACTCGAAGCGCTTATCGCAGAGCTGGAAGGAGGGAAGGCAGGCTTTGCCTTTGCATCCGGCATGGCGGCAATTACCGCCGTACTCAGCCTTTTCCATACCGGCGACAAAATCATTATTTCCAGCAATGTCTACGGCGGAACCTTCCGTGTGCTGGATAAGGTTTTCAATCACTTCGGTATCGGCTATTTCATTGAGGATACCACCAACATTGCAGAGCTTGAAACGAAGATCACACCGGATGTCAAGGCGATCCTCATCGAAAGTCCTGCCAATCCCCTGCTGACCGTTACAGATATAGGTGCGGTTGCCAGACTTGCCGCAAAGCACGGCATTCTGTCCATTGTGGATAATACCTTTATGACACCGTATTTACAGCGTCCGATCTCTCTTGGCGTGGATATCGTTATCCATAGCGCGACAAAGTATCTCGGCGGTCACAGTGATGTTGTGGCAGGTCTGGTGGTTGTCAATGACGATCAGCTTGCAAAACAGATCGCATTTATTCAGAATTCTACCGGTGGCGTTCTCGGTCCCTTTGACAGCTTCCTGCTTATCAGAGGAATCAAAACGCTGGGTGTCCGTCTTGACCGCCATGTTGAAAATGCGCAAAAAGCCGCAAAATTTCTTAGTGAACATCCGGCAGTCAAAAAGGTATATTATCCCGGACTTCCTGACGCACAGGGTTATGAGATCAACAAAGCACAGGCTAAAAACGGCGGCGTAATGATCTCCTTTGAGCTGCATGAAAACTATCAGATCAAGAAATTTTTCAAGTCGCTGAAGCTGGTGGCTCTTGCCGAAAGCCTTGGCGGCGTGGAGAGCCTTGTATGCCACCCGGCAAGCATGACCCACGCTTCTATCCCTTATGAAGTGCGTCAGAAGGTGGGCATCACGGACGGTCTTATCAGACTGTCGATAGGCATTGAAAATATTGACGATATTCTTGCCGATCTCGATCAGGCTATCAGGGAAAGTGAGGAATAATCATGGCACTCTATAATGATATGGAGGAGTTGATTGGCAATACTCCGATGGTAAAGCTAAACCATCTTGATCTTCCTGAGGGAGTGAATCTGTATGCAAAATTAGAGCTGTTCAATCCTTCCGGCAGCGTCAAGGACAGAATCGGAAAATACATGATAGAAGATGCCGAGAAAAAAGGCATCCTCAAAAAGGGCGGCGTTATCGTTGAGGCAACTGCCGGGAACACAGGTCTCGGCATAGCCTTTGCGGCGCTTAACAGAGGCTATGAGATCATCTTTGTTGTGCCCACAAAGTTTTCGCAGGAAAAGCAGACTCTTATGAGGGCACTGGGTGCGAGGATCATCAATACTCCCCGGGAGGGCGGAATGCTTGGTGCGTGGAAAAAGGCGGAGGAAATCCGAAGCTCCATTCCCGGTGCGGTAACTCTTGAACAGTTCAAGAATCCCGCAAATCCCCTTGCACATTATGAAACGACAGGAAAAGAGATCTATGACGATCTTGGCGGCAGGATAGATTATCTTGTAGCCGGTGCCGGCAGCGGCGGTACATATTCAGGTGTTGTAAAATATCTGAAAGAGAAAAATAATAATGTTGTCGGTGTACTTGCTGATCCCGTAGGCTCGACTATGGGCGGCGGCGAACACGGCGATTATGATATTGAGGGCATCGGCAACGATTTTATCGCCGATACCATGGATATGTCCCTGGTGGACAGGGTGGTAAAAATGACAGACAGCGAGGCCTTTGACGGGGCAAGGGAGCTTGCCAAAAAAGAGGGGATTATCGCAGGTTCCTCCTCCGGTGCAGCTCTGGCGGCAGCAAAAAAGCTGATCGCAGACGGAGCAAGAGGAAATATCGTGGTTATTTTCCCGGACAGGGGAGACCGATATTTCACGAAGAATCTATATGAATAGGAAGATATTATGACATTACAACAAATACATTATGTGATTGCCATATCAGAGAAAGGCTCATTCAATAAAGCAAGCGAAGTGCTGTATATTTCACAGCCTTCGCTTACGGAGGCTGTCAGAGAGCTTGAAAAGGAGCTTGGAATCACCATATTTCACCGCAGCGGAAAAGGCGTGACACTGACGGGCGACGGGGTGGAATTTCTTTCTTATGCCCGTGAGCTGTTTCGTCAGTATGAGGTGATAGCCGAAAGGTACGGAGATAATACGGCAGTAAAAAAGAAATTTGCTGTCTCTACACAGCATTATTCCTTTGCCGTCAAAAGCTTTGTGGAGCTTGTCAAGCAGCTCAGCACAGATGAATATGAATTTGCCATCAGGGAAGTCCGCACCCAGAAGGTGATCGATGATGTCAGCACGCTGAAAAGTGAGATAGGCATATTGTATATGAGCGATTTCAACTCTGCGGTACTGACAAAGCTGCTGCGGACAAACAAGCTGGAATTCCATGAGTTGATTGCCTGTGACGCCTATGTTTATCTGTGGAAGAATCATCCGCTTGCCAATCAGAAAAGCATACGCTTTGACGAGCTGATCGAATATCCGAGCCTGTCCTTTGAGCAGGGCGGCAGCGGTTCAATGTACTTTGATGAGGAGATACTGAGCAATCATCAGTATCCCCGTACTATCAAGGCGACTGACAGAGCAACGATGCTCAATCTTATGGTCGGGCTGAACGGTTATACGCTTTGTTCCGGAATTATATGCGAGGAGCTGAACGGCAGTGATTTTACGGCAATTCCCTTTGAACCTGACAGCGAGCATCCCGGCAGTAAAATGAAAATAGGGTATATCACAAAGAAGAATATCCACCTCAGCAAAGTAGGAAAAATGTATGTGGAGGAATTAAAAGAATATTTATGCGTACAAGAAAATATAAAGTAGAATCGCGGGACGAGAGTTGTTCAGTGATAGAAGTAGAACGCGAAATTGGCACCGGCGGCTCGCCGGTGGAGATAATTGATTTTCATGCACATATCTATCCTGATAAGATAGCGGAAAAAGCGTCACAGGCAACAGGGGATTTTTATCATATCACTCCGGCATACAGCGGTACAAGCAAAGAATTGCTGACTTCCGGCAAAGCGGCAGGTATTTCGCGCTTTGTTTTATTGCCGGTTGCTACAAAGCCTGACCAGGTGCGGCACATCAATGAGTTTATTGCCGATGAAGTCAGCGCACACAAGGAGTTTTACGGCTTCGGGACACTTCATCCGGACTGCGATGCACTGATAGAAGAAACGGACAGGATCATCAGACTTGGCCTCCGGGGGATAAAACTGCACCCTGATACGCAGCGATTCCATACGGATGATGAGCGTCTTTTTGAGGTGTTCGACTATATTCAGGGCAGGATCCCACTTCTTGTACACTGCGGCGACAGGAGGTTCGACTTTTCGCATCCCCGCAGACTTAAAAATGTCATAGATAATTTCCCTCATTTGCAGGTGATCGCTGCACATCTTGGCGGCTGGTCGCTTTTTGACGAAGCCTTTGAGATTCTGAAAAACAGAGATTGTTATCTGGATATATCAAGTACGACAATGTTCCTGCCGCCGGAGCAGGTAGAACACTATATTCACGGATACGGTGTGGAAAGAATATTGTTCGGTACGGATTTCCCTCTCTGGAGTCCGGAGCAGGAGGTCGCATCCTTTCAAAAGCTGCACCTTTCATCAGACGAATTTGAAAAAATCGCTTTTAAAAATGCACTTGAAATATTGAAGGTGTAATAGGCTCAGCCTATTACCTATAATACCTATCGGATATTAGACAAATGAAATAACCGGTGTTATAATAAACACATCGGAACGGCCCCGGCGCGGAGCCGTCACCGGAAAATATCACATCAAGGAGGAAACAGCCATGACATGGACAACTGAAATGAATATGTGTATGAATAGCTGTATGTATATGACTCAGGAAGCAATTTTCTGTGTCAGGGCTTGCTGCGCTTTCCGAATGTGACAGAGTGTGTCTGCGTTTCACTAAGGGAGGTCAGCGATGACCTCCCGTTTTTTATGTCGTTTTCAGGAGGAATGAATATGAAGAACAAAAAGCTTGCGGCATTGGTGTTTGCTGTATTGCTTAGTTTCCCGGTACTGACAGCCTGTACAAAGCAGTCGGACGGTAAGGAAGCTGCACCGTCAGCGGCAGAGTCCTCTGCGGTAAGCACAGAGAAAAAGGACTGCTGCCATAAAGAAGAAAGCTGCTGTGAAGACAGCGAAAAGTCCGACTGCTGCAAAGATAAAGAAAAGTCCGGTGATCACAGCACAGAAGAGAAAAGCTGCTGTCATAAAGAATCATCCGTTCCCGACTGCTGCAAGAACGAGGAAAGCTCAGAGATTCCCGATTGCTGCGGAGGTTAACATAGAAAGTAAACTGTCATACAGAAAAATGATACAGAAGAAAGGAAAATCACGATGAATAAAAAAATTACCGCGGCAGTATTAGCCGCTGCGCTTACAGTATCAGCAACAGCTCTTGCAGGCTGTAACTCAAATGAAAAGACGACATCATCCCAGGACAGTAAGGCTGCCTCAACCCCAAGCTCAACGGCTGCTTCATCAGATAATAATGAAAAGCGGGCACTTGAAAAGACGAGCTTCAACTTAGGCCACCTCAATTCAACAGCTCACCTTCTTGGTTTTGTTGCAAAGGAAGAGGGATATTTTCAGGAGGAAGGACTTGACGTAACGCTCACACTGTTTTCCTCTGCTGCGGAGCTTTCCACAGGACTGGAATCCGAAAAGCTGGATGTTGCCTTTATCGGTTCCGTTCCCTCCATTACTTTCCAGAGCAAGGGACATGATCTGACGATCTTCGGCGGAGCAATGACAAATGGCCACGGTTATGTTATCAAGCCTCAGTTTGTTGAGGGACTTGACAAATGGGATGTCTCCATTCTCAAGGGCAGAAATGTAGCTTCCGTTAAAAACAGCGTACAGGATGCCGAACTCCAGATACTTCTCAAAGACAAGGGTATTGAAATCGGGGAGGGTGCCGACAAGGTAAATGTCGTTTATTTCGACAGCCAGAAGGACGCGTATAACGCTCTCCAGAATGACACCATCGACGCAGTTTCGGCGTATTCACCCTATACTTCGCTTGCTGAAGGTCAGGGATATAAAGTAGTTTACCGCTGCTCAGAGGAGCCGCTCCTCCAGAATCAGCCCTGCTGCCGTCAGGTCGCTTCAACAGCGGCACTCAGCAAATACCCCAATTCCTATCAGGCATTTGAAAGAGCGCTTATCAAGGCATATAAGTTCACCCAGGAAAATCAGGAGCAGACCATCAAGGATGTCAAGAAGTATATTGATATTGAAGAAGACCTTATCAAGACGGAACTTTACGGCGGCTATGGCACATCCGTTCCGGATCCCGACAAACAGGGAACCGTTGCCTTGAAAAAGTCCATTGTGGAACTTGGCTATACCGAGGATTACGATATTGACAAGCTCTATAATACAGATATCTACAAGAGCGCACTTGATAGTCTTATCAAGGAAAAGCCGGATGATAAAGTATACGCCGAACTAAAAAAACACTTCGACGCGTTTGAATAAACAGTCTGTTCGTTTTCGGAGGTTCGCAGGGGAAAGAAGAGAGGCTATTTATGAGTAAGATAGAGATCAATCATCTGACCGTCAATTATACCGAAAAGAAAAAGAACTTCACAGCCCTGAAAAACGTCAGCTTTTCAATTGAGGAAGGCGAGTTTGTCAGCGTGATAGGGTCCAGCGGATGCGGAAAGAGCACGCTGTTGAGTATTCTTGAGGGTATCAACAACCCCACAGAGGGAGAGATACTGATAAACGGTGAGCCTGTCACAGGAACAGGCCCCGACAGAGGCGTTGTCTTTCAGCACTACTCGCTGTTTCCCTGGATGACGGCAAGGAAGAATGTTGCCTTCGGTATCAAGCAGGTGAATAAGACTGCCAGCAGGGCAGAGCGCTATCAGCTTGCTGACGAATTTCTTGAAAAAGTCGGGCTTGAACAGTTCAAGAATAAATATCCCTCCCAGCTTTCCGGCGGAATGCAGCAGCGTGTGGCGATTGCAAGAGCGTTGGCAATGGATACGGATATTCTTCTGATGGATGAACCGTTCGGTGCGATAGACGCAAAGAACCGCACTATTTTACAGGAGCTGCTGTTAGAGCTTTGGGAAAATGCCACGCCGAGAAAAACAGTCGTGTTTGTGACCCACGATATTGACGAAGCAATCTTTCTTTCCGATAAGATCGTGATGATGACGGCGAATCCCGGACGTGTTTACCGTGAGATCAGAGTTCCCTTTGAACGTCCGAGAAACCGTGCACAGCTTGTGCAGACAAAGGAATACAACAAATTCCGGAATGAGCTGCTTGCGATGTTCTACAGCGACATCGTCAGCAAGATCGGCGGCGAGGAGGTCGTTCTATGATGAATACACAGACAAAATCGTCCGTGTCGCGTTCAGGTTCGTTTGAGAACAATAAAACAGAAAAATCAAAAACCAAATCAGAAATCTTCCGCAGATATTTCAGGGTGGTCCATGCGCTGTTTGTTGTGCTTATGCTGATACAGTTCCTGCCCGATCAGCTCCCTACGGAAACCTACGCTTCTTATGTGATATGGTTTGCTGTCGGCGTTGAAATACTTACCCTTGTTTTTTCGGCCTTCATTAAAAAGCCTGCTGCTCTGAATCTGTTTGTGGATATCATAGCCTTTATCTATGGGCTTCTGATCCTGTGGACGCTGGCAACGGCAAAATTCAATGTCCTGAAGGCGGCACTCTTCCCGCCGCCGGGAAAGGTTTTCTGGCAGTTTATCGGTGACTATGACAAGATATTCACCAATATTCTCAGCTCCGTCGGAATCATCCTGCAAGGCTATCTGCTTGCACTTGCTGTTGCCATACCTCTTGGCCTGTTTTTAGGCTGGAGCGCAAGACTTGGCAGTGCAGCAACCTACATTTCAAAATTCTTAGGCGCCATACCGCCCATTGTTTACATCCCTTACGGAATAGCGCTTCTGCCGACCTTCCGCAGTGTATCGGTATTCGTGATCTTCCTTGCCACCTTCTGGCCGGTGCTTGCCGGAACCATGAGCGGCGTGATGAATGTCGATAAGAAAACCATTGATTCCGCAAAGGTGCTGAACGTCAATAAAATTACCATGCTGTTTTCGGTCATCCTTCCGGCATCATTGCAGCAGATCTTCATCGGCTGCAATCAGGGACTGACAGTTTCCTTTGTTCTACTGACATCCGCTGAGATGATCGGCGCACAAAGCGGTCTTGGCTATTATATCAAGAATTACTCCGATTTCGGAGATTATACAAGAACGATAGTAGGACTGATCGTTGTCGGAATTGTGATCGTAATGATCTCATTTCTCTTCAACAGGATCCAGAAATTCCTGCTTCGGTGGAAGCAATAACGGAGGTGCAAAGATGAAAGAAATAATCTGGCACGGCAGGGGAGGACAGGGAGCCTTTACAGCCGCAAGACTGTTGGGAGAAGCCTATTCTCTCCGAGAAAACACCTTTGTTCTTGCTTTCCCGTCATTCGGCCCCGAACGCAGGGGCGCACCGATCAGGGCTTTTACAAAGCTTGATACAAAGCCTATCGGCAACAGAAGCGAAATTGCAAAGGCCGATTACAGTATTTTTCTGGATGATACGCTTTTCAGCGAACAGGCACTTGATGAACTCAAGCCCGACGGAAAAATACTTCTCAATACCAAAGCAAAAATTGATAACGAAAGAGTTATCACCATTGACGGTGACAGCATAGCCGAAAAATATCTCGGTCTGCCGATCACGAATACAATCCTTCTCGGCGCTTTGGCAGCTGTTTCAAGGATAATCACGCTTGATGATCTGACAGAAGCAGTGAAACAGTCCATGCCGCCGAGACTTCACGAAAAGAATTTAGCCGCCGTCAGGGCAGCGTATGAGGAGGCAGGAAAATGAAGCCGTATCTCAGAGAAAAAATACCGACGAGCTTTGAGGATATTCCCGATACTACTTCATACGAAGCCGGCTATTTGGTGACAAAAAATGCAGGCTGGCGTAATGTCCGTCCTGTAATTGATACGGCAAGCTGTGTCGGCTGTCTGAATTGCTACCTTTACTGTCCGGACGGAGTGATTTCCCCAAAGGACGGGAAGGTTCAGATAGATTATGATTTCTGCAAGGGCTGCGGTATCTGCCGAAAGATATGCAGACCCGGTGCAATAAGAATGGAGGCGGAAAAATAATGGCAAGAGAGTTTTTGTCAGGCAACGAAGCCTTTGCATACGGTGTGCGTCTTGCAAGACCCCATGTGATTTCCGCCTATCCGATCACCCCCCAGACGATAGTTGTTGAAAAGCTCTCCGAGTTTGTGGAGGACGGAAGTCTGAAATCCGAATTTATCCATGTGGAAAGCGAACATTCGGCGCTGTCCTGCGCGATGGGTGCTTCATCTGTGGGTGCAAGGGCGTTCACGGCAACTTCATCACAGGGACTGCTGTACATGGCGGAATGTCTTCCCTATGCAGCAGGCGGCAGATTTCCGATCGTTATGATGAACGCCAACCGTTCAACGGCTCTCCCGTGGAACATTTACGGCGACCAGAGGGATTCACTTTCCCAGCTTGACAGCGGATGGATTCAGGCGTATGCAGAAAATGCACAGGAGGCGCTTGACCTTGCGCTGATGAGCTTTTACATAGCGGAACATCAGAAAGTCAGTACCCCCTTTATGGCGAACCTTGACGGATTTGTACTTACGCATACTTACGAAGTGGTTGATGTTCCGACACAGGAGCAGGCGGATGAATTTTTGCCGCCGTTCAAAACGGAAAACAAGATGTCGCTCAGCAATCCGAAAAATCTCGGCTTTTCCGCGGGACCGGATACCAATACATTTTTTAAATATAAAGAGCATACCGGCTTGCTCCATGTCAGAGAGGTAGTGGCAGAAGCGGAAAGTAAGTTTGAAAGCATTTTCGGAAGACACTATACAGGGCTTACCGAAAGCTATAAAACAGAGGATGCCGACGATATCCTGATAACGCTCGGAAGCATTTCCGGACTTGTCCGTGAGACAGTCGATAAGCTCCGAGAACAGGGTGAAAAGGTCGGTCTGCTCAGAATCAGATATATGCGGCCCTTCCCAAATGCGGAAATCGCAAAGGCTGTTAAGAATGCAAAGGCAGTTGGTGTCCTTGAAAAGGACATCTCTTTCGGCAACGAGGGGACAGTCTATACGAATGTCAATTCCGCTTTGCAGAAGGCAGGGATCAGCATAGCAACGTCAAACTATATTGGCGGTCTGGGTGGGAAGAATATTTCTCCGCAGGAGATCGAAACCATCTTTGAAGAACTGAAAGAGAAACGATCCGTTGTCAGATTTCTGGGAGTGGAGGTGAGATAAATGGCAGTCAATGCAAAGACGATAAATGAAACAGAATTTTTTTATGGACATAAGGCTTGTGCCGGCTGTGGAGGAAGTCTTGCGGTCAGGATAGCGTTAAAGGTCCTTGGCGAAAATGCCATAGCGGTTTTGCCGGCCGGATGTATGTCGGCGGTCGGCTTCAACTATCCCCAGCTTTGCTTCGGTAATAATGCCATCATCTCCACCTTTGCCGGAACGGCGTCCATGCTCACCGGTGTTCAGGCAGGACTGAAAGCGCAGGGAATAACGGATTTCCACGCTGTAGGCTTTGCCGGCGACGGAGGAACGGCAGATATCGGTTTGCAGGCATTGTCCGGTGCGATAGACAGGAATGATGACATTCTTTATATCTGCTATGACAATGAAGCCTATATGAATACGGGCATTCAGAAAAGCTCCCTGACACCATTCGGTGCAAGAACAACAACGACACCTGCCGGAAAGAACATTCACGGTAATCTGAGACAGAAAAAGAATATGTTTGAGATCGTAGCCGCTCACGGTATACCCTATGCGGCAACCGCAAGCGTCGGTTATCTGAATGACTTTATGCGAAAGGTCGAAAAAGCCAAAAGCATAAGGGGAACAAAATACATTCATATTCTCGCCCCCTGTCCTACAGGTTGGGGAATAAAAACGGATGAAACCGTAGAGGCGGCCAAGGAAGTAGTAGACTGCGGTCTGTGGTATCTTGCCGAATACGAAAACGGCAGCTTTACGCTGAACCATGAGCCAAAGCAGTTTTCAAGCGTTGAGAGCTACCTCAGAAAGCAGAGCCGTTTCAGACATCTGACAGACGAAGATATAGCGATAATCAAACAATCCCGTGACGCCAAATGGGAATATATTAAAAAGAATTTCAAGTGAAAAAGGAGTAGTTGACATGAGCAGAGATATAACGAGTAAATTCTGGGATGAGGAACTGGAGACCCTTCCCCGTGAGGAACTGGAAAAAAGACAGCTTGCAGACCTGCAGGAGATCGTAAAGTTTGCATACGATCATGCGCCCTATTACAAGCGCTCTTTTGACGAAGCCGGAGTAAAGCCGGAGGACATCAAAACACTGAAGGATATTCAGAAATTCCCCTTCATCAATAAGACAACACAGAGGGATACGCAGGGGGTAGGTTCCTTCCTGGGTGAACTTGCAGCAGTGCCGGAGGAGGATGTTGTATTCATTTCCACATCATCCGGCTCAACAGGCGTTCCTACCATGAGTCCGTTTACCAAAAAGGATTTTGACGAATTTCAGGATACGGAAAGCCGCTGGTTCTGGCAGATCGGTATGCGTCCCAATGACAGATATGTTCATGCACTGAATTTCTCGCTGTATGTCGGCGGTCCTGATGTTATCGGCGCACAGAATCTGGGTGCACTGTGCATCTGGGGAGGTACGCTCCCGAGTGAAAGACTTCTGTTCGTTCTCAAAACCTATCAGCCGACCGTTATCTGGACTTCCCCCTCTTATGCATGGCAGCTTGGTGAAAAGGCGCTGAAAAGCGGCATCGACCCCAAAAAGGACCTGAATATCAAGAAGATCATTGTTGCCGGTGAGCTTGGCGGTTCTATTGAAGCCACAAGAAAGGCTATCGAGGATATCTGGGGTGCAGAGGTCTATGATTTCTACGGGCTGTCTGATATTTTCGGCGCCTGCGCTGCAATGTGCGAAGCCAAAGACGGACTTCATATCGCAGAAAACCATATTCTCGTTGAAACGGTTGATATCCACACAGGAGAGGTACTTGAACCCGGTCAGGTAGGCGAGCTGGTATTTACAACCCTCAGAAAGCACGCCCGTCCGCTTATCCGTTTCCGTACAGGGGATATCGGGCGCATCGATACAACAAAGTGCTCATGCGGCAGAACTCATGGCAGAATCCATATTCTCGGCAGAAAGGACGATATGTTTATTGTATCGGCTGTTAATGTATTTCCGAGCGATATTGAAGCTGTTGTTCGTGAGCATAAGGGCATTACCGGCGAATATCTGATCCGTATTTTTGAAAAGGGCTTCACCAACAAGTATGCCGTAGAGATTGAAAAATCCGCTGACAATACCAAATCCGACGATGAAGTAGCGAATGAAGTATCCGCCGCACTGAAAGCCCGTATCGG
>ONEU01000118.1 GCA_900316925.1 uncultured Eubacteriales bacterium | reverse complement strand
TTACCGATTGCTTCAAGGCTTATTCCACAGCGAATTTTGGAAAGGGGTCCGGGGAAAACCTTTTTTTCGCCAGAAAAAGGTTTTCCCCGGGAAGTGGCAGGTCAAAATTGATTCGCCGGGGGAGGTGGTCTTGCAATATGGTGAGTTTTGTGGTATCACTATTCTGTATAGGTGTCAGTTCATCCATATTACAGGATAGTATTATCCGGTGGATCATAGAAAGGAACGGTTATGAAAAAACAATGGTTCATAAAACTGATTGCAGTTATTTCGGTGACAGCACTCCTGTTGATCACCGCAGCCTGCTCCGGAAACTCGCAGGCAAACGATAATTCACTCCAAAAGGTGCTCGATGCTAAACAGCTTGTCCTTGGCCTTGATGATAACTACCCGCCGATGGGCTATACTGATGAATCCGGTGAGATCGTCGGATTTGACATTGATCTTGCGCAGGAGGTCTGTAACAGACTTGGTATCGGTCTGGTGAAGAAACCCATCAAATGGGACGAAAAGGAACAGGACCTCAATAATGGCACCATCGACTGCATCTGGAACGGTTTGTCCGTGACTCCTGAACGCGCTGAGTCTATGTGCCTTTCCAAACCGTATTTCAGAAATGAACTTGTCTTTGTGGTGATGAGCAACAGTAATATCAGAAATATGAAAGATATCAACGGCAAAAAAGTCGGGGTGCAATCCGGTTCGACGCCTCAGAAGGTACTTGAATCTTCCGAGCCGTCTATGGATGTTACCATCGTAAACTTCAGCAACAATAATGAGCTCATGCATAGCCTGAAGCAGGGAGAAATTGATGTGGCATTCGTGTGCTCTATCAATGTCTATTATTACATCTCTATGAGTGAGGAACGGTTCTTCGTTCTCCCTGACAGCGTCTGCAATGAAGAGCTTGCCATCGGCTTCCGTAAAAATGACCAGGCTCTGTGCAACAAGGTGCAGGATACCATCAGCGAAATGAAGGCCGACGGAACTTTGAAAAAACTCTCCGAAAAATGGTTTGGAAGCGATATCACCATTGTCAAATAATCGTGTAAGGGGAAGTGAAATATGAAAAGCAAGAATATTACCCGACATTTCGCTTTACGCAGCATGATCTTTACCACACTTATCGTTTTGTTCTTCCTGAGCGGCATTGTTGCTTACTATGCTATGCTCTACTCTGAAACCCGGGAGCATATCACGAAAATCGGCGAGTTGAACGCTCTGACGTCTTCGGAACAGATTGACAAATACTTTTCTTCCGGTGTTGACACGCTCAAGCTGTCCGGCTATACCCTCGATAACATGATCCGCAACGGAAACTCCCCTGAGATCATCCATGAGTATCTTCTCAATCAGTCCATTGCTATCTCGAATATCACATCCGGCAACAGTCCCGGCTTATACGGCTATATCAACGGCCAATACATCAGCGGTACCGGTTGGATCGCCGGCAATGATTATGTCGCGACGGAACGCCCGTGGTATATCGATGCACAGGCAAGCGTCGGCAGAGATACGGTCGTCGGACCGTATCTTGACAAAAGAACCAATACAAACATCGTTACCCTCTCCAAAACCCTCTGCGATGTCAAAAGCGTCATTGCTATGGACTTCTCCATGGTTCGTCTGCAGGCCATTACCGAAGAGGTCACTTCACAGGGAGATTCCTATGCGGAAATCGTTCTGAACCGGGATTACGAGGTGCTTGCACATTCCGACAAATCCGAGATTGGCAAAAACTATCTCCAGGAACAGAACACCTTCGGAAACAAACTCGTTGATGAGCTCCGTGACACAAATCAGGACTTCTTCTCCCTGAATTACAATGGCTCTGATTACATTGTCTACACCACCACCGTGGCAAACGACTGGTTCTGTATCTCCGTCATTGATGCCACCGCAGCACTCAACCATCATAATTTACCGCTTATTTTCATGTTTGCTGCCGCCTTTGCCATTTTTACTGTTCAGATTATCATTCTGAAACGCTCCAGCAGGAATAAACAGATCACACAGCAGCTTTCCGAGGATCTCTTCCAGGCGGAAAACACGATCTCGGAGAAGGATAAACAGATCGGCGAAATCAGCCGTGTGGCTTTACTGGATGCCCTGACCGGCGTGGGCAGTCAGACTGCTTTTAATCAGCAAACGAAGAATCTGGAAGAGAAAATCCGGTCAGAAAAAAAGCCCGTTGCCGTTGTGATGATGGATATCAACTGGCTGAAAAACATCAACGACTCCTTCGGCCACGATGCCGGAGACAAATACCTTTGCGGCAGCTGTAAGCTCATTTGCAACACCTATAAACATTCCCCCGTGTTCCGTATTGGCGGAGACGAATTTGCTGCCATCCTGGTGGATACGGATTATGAGCATCGTGAAGAGCTGATGAAGAAGCTGAATGCCGCTTGTAATGATGCTTTTGTCCGGAAAGACTGTGAGCCGTGGGAACGGTATTCCATTGCCGCAGGTATGTCCGAATGTGCCGACGGTGAAACGACACTCAAGGCGGCACTCACACGCGCAGATAAGGCAATGTATGCAGCCAAGCGGAAGTTCAAGCAGCAGCACGCCTACCCTCCACACAACGAAAAGCAGAAATAAACGATGAAGGATCAGCCGCACCGTCCTCAGGAAAACATTCTGGCGGACTACCGGGTGACGGCTTCATTCCGGCTCCGGATGGTTCACGATAGATCATCATTTCGTGAACCATTTTTATACAATTATTCCGGACCTTTTGCAGTCGTTGAAAGCAATTTACTTTCCGGAAACAGGTATGTTCAGAAAGTGTTTTCATCCGGGGCATCAAAAAAACGTTAAAGGAGAAATGTATGATGAACGAAATGGATACAAATGAAACGCTGCAGCCGGTACAAAACTGCCTACCGGATGAGATCCCTGAAACCATTGACAGTCTCAGGTTCCTGTTATCCGAGATCTATCACAAGGAAGACGCCGAAAACTTCACTTTTGAATACAATGATGATGAGATAATCATGTTCTATGAATACGACTTTTCGACCGTCGTACCTATCTGTACAGTCAAGCTGCCGGTATTGACCATAAGCCCGAAAAACTGTACCATTGATATCCTCCGGAAAGCGTGTCTCAATGAATTTGAAAAGGGAAAAGCCGCACTTCGTCAATTGCTTGCGGGAGCAACACGCACTCTCAAAAAAAAGATCAAGCATCGGAGCCGATTTCACCTCTTGAAGACTTCCAGGCAGAAAAATACGTTTATCATTTCATTCATTGAAAACGAAATACAGCATCTGAACACATTGGTTGATAAGTATAATGAGAAAGAATATTGTTTTTCAGAAGGAATGTTGGACAGAGTTGCCTATCATTTCAAGAAGGAGATGGATTCCCGTTACAAAAAGGATTTTCAGGTCACAAAAGATGTTCATCCTGATATCCGAACGCCTGAAATCAGACTGAACGAATAGAAAGAAAATCGAGTAGGAGGCTACCCATTAGTTGAGCAGCCGACCTCTCAGTCGAGTAGCCAAGCGGAGTTTCACCGCAAGGCTCTCACAGA
>ONEU01000059.1 GCA_900316925.1 uncultured Eubacteriales bacterium | reverse complement strand
GATGACGGAAAACGATGTCAGGGTAAACGATGCTGCGGATATGACATACCTTTCCCTATCGGCTATCAACGCATCAGACGCAGAGTATCAGAATTATATGGTGAAGATTAAAGAGTGAGGTGTTCACAATGACAAAGGAAACCTTCAGCGATCTTGTCCTAAAAAGTGAACAAACTCTTTACAGGGTATCCATGTCAATGCTAAGGAACGAAAGCGATTGTGAGGACGCCGTGCAAACGGCGATCCTCACCGCCTACGAAAATCTCTCCTCGCTGAAAAACGAGAAGTATTTTTCCACCTGGCTCGTCAGGATACTCATCAACGTCTGCAATAAGCAGCTCAAAAGCCGCAGCAAAATCATAAGCATAGAGGACAGCAATCATACAACGGAGCCGTCCACTCCATCACCTGTCGTTGATATTGAAGTCAGAATAGCGCTTGAAGAGCTCCCCGTAAAATTCAGGGAGGTCATTGTGCTGTACTACATAGAGGACTTTTCTGTAGCGGAAATCAAGCGTATTCTCGGAATACCCGAAGGAACAGTGAAAAGCAGACTTTCCAAAGGAAGGGAGCTTTTGAGAGAGAAGCTTTCTTAGTGTGTAGAGGGCGGCAAGCTGCCGCACCCGATACGTACTTCCGTGCGTCAGCGCACTATTCATGCAAAACCTACAGCTACAATTCCCGCGCTTGTCAGGGACTGTATGATCAATAAGCAGACACGGCGGCAAGCTGCCGCACCCGATACGCGCTTCCGTGCGCGCGTGGGAAAATACCTTCTCATATCCAACTCACTTCCGCACGCCAGCGCACTATTCATACCAAAACCTACAGCTACAATTCCCGCACTTGACAGGGACTGTATGATCAATAAACAGACACGGCGGCTTGCCGGGGAGAGGGTTTTGAGGTATAATATGGTTATCATAAAAGAGAGGGGATCACCATGAAGCATATACTTGCCGTCCTGACAGGAGGCACTATCGGCAGTTCACTGAAAAACGGGATTATTTCACCCGATAACGGGAGTAGCGCACTGTCGGTTTATGAGGAGTGGTACCATGATGACGTGAAGCTGACGGTCTGCCAGCCGATGAATCTGCTGAGCGAGAATCTGAATTGCCATCATTGGGAACTGCTGGTTAATACCCTGCGCGCCATGCCGCTGGATGACTATGACGGTATCATCATTACCCACGGCAGCGATACACTTTCCTATTCTTCCGCCATGCTGGCAATGTGTCTGAGCGATCTGCCGAAGCCGGTGGTCATCACCGCTTCCAACCTTGTCCCGGAACATCCCGACAGCAATGCCGCTGTGAATCTCCATGCGGCGGCGGTGCTCATCCGGACGTTTGCCCGCGGTATCTTTACGGTCTATCAGAATCCCGGAGCCGACGGCTGCGCTGTATACATCCCTACCAGACTGTGTGAATGTCACCGCTACAGCGGCTGCTTCTCGTCCTTCGACGGGACGCCCTACGGTTTGGTGAAGGGGGATTGTTTCCGGCAGCTTCTGGCCAGACCGGATGCACAGGAACTGGTGAATTTCCACTCGCCTCTGATGCTCACACAACCGTTGACGCTATCAAAGGAGGTACTGCTGCTGCGTCCTTATCCGTCGATGCCGTATGAACGGATTACTCTGCCGGAGTCGGTGGGAGCTGTGCTGCAGATCACCTATCATTCCTCCACTGCCTGCAGTGAGCCGGAAAACAGCGCCCTGACGCTGCTCCAACGATGTGAGGAACGGGGGATTCCGTTTTATATGGCGTCCTTTCCAAAGAGGAGCGCCGGGATGTATGCAAGCACCGATATCCTGGTGAAAAACGGGGCGATACCGCTCTACGATCTGTCCGATGAAGCGGCCTATGCAAAGCTGCTGCTGGCTTGTAATCTGTATTCCGACAGCAGGGATTGGGTCAGCAGGGATTATTATTTTGAAACAGTCTGATAAAAAACTGCCGCAAGCTTTGCTTTGCGGCAGTTTTCATCAGGATTCTTTTTTGTAGCTGCTGAGAAGGTTCTCCAGGTATCGGATATAATCTTCCCGTACATCCTTCGGATAGGTGAGCTGGATATGATCCTCAAAGCCGCTCAGCCAGGAATAGAACTGGTGGCTGTTCTGAACGCAGACGGTACAAAGGAAATAATTCTCATCGTCATCATGGTAGACATTGATATTCTTTCCGAAACGGTCGGCAACGATACCGGCCATATCTTTTCTGACACGCAGGGTAATGTTGATCGGTTTTCCGTCAAACATATAGAAAGCCGTGTTGGCGTATTCGTTGACATCAATTTTGGAAAACACTTTCGATCCTTCACGCGGCTGACCTTCCAACGCCTTTACGTTCTTCATCTTATCCACACGGAAGGTTTTGATTTTTTCGCTGTCAGCATCATAGCAGAGAACGTAATAATACTCGTTTTTCCAGACCAGGGCAAAAGGACTCAGTTCATAGTGCTTATCCTCGCCTTCTGCATTCTTTTTGAAGGTAGCAACGAGCTTGGAGGGGACAGCATTATAATCGACCACGATGGCCTGATATTTAAAGGAGATCTTCTGATTATGATTGATGGCGTGATAAATCGCGTCAATGCTGTAAATCACGGAGCTGTTATCACTTTTGACAGCCTTTTCGAGATAGAGCTTCCTGTTGTGCAGACGAACGCCGTCCACGTCCGAGAGCTTCGCCAGCTTGTGGACGATTTTCTTGGTCTTATCGGCAGAAATGAACCGGGAGGCGCTCAGGGCATCCACGATCAGTTCCAGTTCCGGAAGTTCAAACTGTTCCTCGGCTTCCTCCTTGCTGTAATGCTGCCGCAGATAATAGCCCTTACGGTTTTTTTCGATATCGTAACCGTATTTGATGAGACTTTCGATATAGCTGTAAATGGATTTTCTGTCAGCCGTCAGTTGATATTTGGACAACAAGATATCGATGAGTTCGGTAGCGCTGATAAAGCGGTCATCGCTGCTTTCGTCGTGTTCTTTACTATATTTGGAAAGTTCGTCAAGGACATAGAGTATTTTTAATCGGTTATCGCCTTTTGACATAGCCGGCACCTCCGTCATATCGTTTCTTCCGCCTGCTCCGTCGGATGAGCTGCTCATACGGCCGGAATCAAGGATATGATGGTACATTTATTGGTTGAATGACAAATGGATCGTTTTGAAACAACCTGATTGACGACACAGCTGCGGAAGTAACATTTTCTTAATAAAATCATTATAACATTATCAACAAAAGGTATCAAGGTATTTGATTGATTTTTTTGAAAAAAAAGAAAGAATATTTTTGTTTATTTTTTGTAAACTTTTTGTAAAGTGACAAAAAGAATCTGACAGAGAGTGGCAATTATGAACAAAGCAAAGGGGAGAAAAAGCGTCTGCAAAGATGAATTTTATGTGATTACGACACCTGATTCAATAAAATCGGGTGTTTGAAAGGCGAAAGAATGAAAATGATGCTTTCCCGGAATAAAAAAACTGACCGGAATCCGGTCAGTTTCAAGGTAAGTTATCTGTGGCCGCCGCTTCCGCCGCCGCCGCCTCCACCGCCGCCGAAGCCGCCGCCTCCACCGCCGCCGCCGCTGCTGGACTCGATCTTTGTCCTGACGACATTGCTGCCGATGAAGATATCCTGGGCGTTGCGCATATAGACTTTATTGTTGGAGGTATAGACAGAAGCGCTGGTGCTTGACTTGAACTTATAGTGTTTTTTCACGCAGATACTGACGATGACAACGACAATGGCTGCCACAGCAATACCGATGAGGAGACCGTAATACCAATGGTTGTAGGGCCTCATGGCAGAGTGCTGAATCGTGCCGTTCTGGACGGAAACGTAACCGCCGTTGATATCGTCCTCATAGCAAGCGCCGTTGACAGGGCCTGCATTTTTATAGCTGATGAGCTGCGAACAGAATTCTTCCAGTCCGCGGATGATATCACTGGTAACGATCTTCTCGCCGCTTTTGGGGAAATAGCTCTGCATCTTCTTGCGGATCTTTGTCAGTCTGTCGCCGTAAGCATAGTCGGTATAATAGAGATAAGCGTCGTGATAGGAGCAAATGTAATCGTAGGGGCTTGATTTCCCGTCAAGATCGACATACAGGAAAACTGTACCCGAATAGCCGAGAGGGTCGGTGACGTCGAACAGTTTTTTCAGACCGATCTGCGACAGCTTTTCCGTTCTGGAATCATTCAGATGGGTGCCGCCGCAGTAGACGGCGATATTAAAGCCGATCTCATCGGAAGTTCTGTTGAGTAGGGAAATGATGGAATTTTTTTCAGTGACGCTGAAATGATCGGAAGCATCCCAGAAGTAGGTGCTCTTTGTCTTTTGATAGTCGCTCTGGTAGAAATAGCTGACATCATAGGTGGTTGCAGCCTGGGCGGGGAAGGCGCAGGCAAGCAGCAGGAGCATGACGGTCAGCAGGTCAGAGCACTTGATAAACAGTTTTTTCATAAGATAAAGTACCCTCCCAGAAAGATCAGGATAGCCACCAGGATACCGATAATGGAGCAGAAGAGGGCGAGCTTGCCCTTGTCTAAGGGTAGTTCCCCCGCCACCTTGCCGCTTTGACCGTTAACGGCATATTCCCACAGCTTGCCCTTATAGTTGTAGGTCATGAACCAGACAGGGAGCAGCATATAGTGCCAGGAAAGTGTATCCGTCCGGTCAGACTGTCGTTTATGCTTCAGGTGGGTATAGTGGGTGGTAGCTTCCAGGATACTGCCGTTATTGGTGTACATTCTCTGCTGGATACGGGGCAGAACCTGTTCCTTGTCCACGTCATATTTATCGGCATAGAAGCCGCTGAGATAGGCCATATTGAAGGGCTTGGCTTTAGAATAATCGAAGGGTTCGATCGCTTCCATGAGCAGATCTTCAATTTTCTGAGAGCCGTCAGCGGGAACGCCGTCATAGCGGATGCTTGCCTCACGGATCACACGGTAACGGCTGGTTTCGGTATAGCGGTAGCCACCGGAAGTCCAGGAGCGGACATTCTCGCCGATAGCCTCCAGCAGGGTACTGGTATCGGCATCAGCCACCCAGAACGGGACATAAAGACCGGTCAGCTTATCCACCTGACCGCTTCCAAGCAGGTCGCGGGGGATAAACCATTTCTTTTTTGCCCATTTCATGTAATGATCCACAGCGGTATCCCTGTCAAAAGCAAAGGGGAGAACCATAGAGGGCTTGTACATACCGTCCACACGTCCCTTGAGGATGACGGGGTTGTGGCAGTAGTAGCAGAAAGCGGCGGCGGTATTGGCGTCGCACATGATCTCCGCACCGCAGCTCGGACAGGAGTAGAGTTTGGTTTCCTCGTTGAATTGGTCTCTGGCCTTCTGTTCTTCGTCGCTGACCTGCTGTTCGGGAGGAATCTGGTCCTCATATTGTTTATATTCCTGTTCCTGTTCCATGACCTTGCGCTGATACTCACGCACTTCGGCCTCAGTAAAGGAGCTTTTACAGTATTCACAGGTAAAGTTTTGTGAGCCGGGATTAAATTTCAGGTCGGCATAGCAGTTAGGGCAGTGAAATTGTTTTGCTTCGCTTTCCATATTGACCTCCTGTATCTGACCGGACAACATCGGTTCCGATCGGTTTCAAGTCTATCTATATGATACTATTTGCCGACATTTTTGTCAATTATTTGTGGCAAAAAAAGAAAAAACAGCAGGAGTGATAAGTGAATCACTCCTGCTGATGCACGGCAGTAGAGAACTTATTTCTGTCCGAAGAGTCCGCCCAGACCGCCCAGGCTGCCGCCGATATTGTCGAGGTTGACCTTGGTTTTGATGCCCTCAGTCAGAGAGCTGAGCTGCTCAGGAGGAATATTACCCACGAGTTCCTTGACGGTTCCCATCGGGTCCTTATTGAACTTCTCCTTGAGAGAAGCATCCCCGGTAATCTTTGCTGCCAGTTCGCCGATTTTTTCCTTAATATCCATATTTACATCTCCTTTCCATCTGTTTACCCACCCATCATACCAAAATCCCTTCCAAAAGTCAATGTACAGGTTCTGCTCAAAACGGAAATATATTTTGATCTGCCAGCTACCCAGGGAAAACCTTTTTCTGGCGAAAAAGAGGTTTTTCCCGGATCCCTTTCCAAAATTCGCTGTGGAATAAGCCTTGAAGCAATCGGTAAGCACTTCTCATCGTTATTGAGAAAGAATTGATATGGACTTTCAGGCAAAAACTATTCATAATTGATTTTCGTGTCTGCACAAGCTTGCTTGGGAAAAAAACGAAGAAAGATATAGATTTTTGCGAAAAAATATGGTAAAATAGTACAATCGAATGATTCAGAGAAGCTCGATATCAACTTTCTCTAAAGGAGGCCATCAAAATGAGTTTATTGACCACCCGTCTTGGTCAGGTAATGGAACAATTCCGTGACAAGACGCTGATCATCGAGAATTTCTCCGGCCGCAGCGTAACAGCCGGAGAGCTCAAGGAATTGAGCGGAAAGATTGCTGCTGCTCTACAGGCGAAAGGCGCCGGGAAGGGTGCAATCGTTCCGATTATTCTGCCGCGCTGCATTGATTATGTAGCGGCTGAGATTGGTGCACTGAGGGCAGGCTGCGGATATGCACCGCTCCTGCCGGAATATCCCCCGGATCGTGTGGATTACATTAAAAAGGACTGTCAGGCGCCCCTTGTGATTGATGAGGCATTTATCCGGGAGGCAATGGGATTTGAACCCATCAGCGAGGATGTGGAAACCAATGAGGATCATGTTTCCCTGCTGATCTACACCTCCGGTTCCACCGGCAATCCCAAAGGTGTTGTCCATACCCACCGCTCCTTCTATGATTCCCTGGAAAGGGATCAGATCGTCTGCCCGACCAGAGAGGACGATAAAACGCTGGGACTTGTCAGTTTCAGCTTTGCGTGGTCTGTGGCGGAGATCTATGACACCCTGATCGTCGGTGCACAGCTGGTCATCCTGAACACGGATGAACGAAAAGATCTGAAATACGTCAGGAATGCCATCCGTGAAAACGGTATTACCGTGATGTATATCAACCCCAATATGCTCAAGCGGCTGGATATGCACGATTCCACTCTCAGGGTGGTAAAGACTGCCGGTGAAAGACTGGCGGATTTCTATACGGACGAATACCAGATCATCAACATCTACGGTACCTCAGAGACCCACTGTATTCTGTATTTCACTCTTGATCATGGCTATGACAATACCCCCATCGGTAAAGCCTATTATAACAGCCGTGTCGTTCTGCTGGACGAAAACGGCAAAGAGGTGCCGCCGGGTGAGGAAGGCGAGATCTGTATCTGCGGACATCTGTCCAAGGGCTACCTGAACCTGCCGGAGCAAACGGAAAAGGTGTTTTCCAAAGACCCCTTCTCTGACGATGAAGACAGCGTACTCTATCATACCAGTGATATGGGCAGGCTGCTTCCTGACGGCAGTGTGCTGTATGTGAACCGTAAGGACTGGATGGTCAAAATCAACGGTCAGCGCGTGGAAAGCGGAGAGATCGAAGTCAGGATTGTCACCGACCATCCGGAGGTGGAAACGGCCGTTGTCAAGGCATTTCAGAACGAATTCGGACTGACCTATCTTGCCGCCTACTATCAGGTCAAGAAAGGGCAGTCTGTGACAGCCAAGGAAATAGAGGCTTCTTTACGGCGGAAAATGCCCGACTACATGATCCCCCGTTTCTTCGTGGAGGTGGAGTCTTTCCCGCTGAACCCCAACGGCAAGCTGGACCGCAAGGCCATTCAGCCCCCGATGGCGGCCTCCTTCAAGGAAGAGTATGTGGCTCCTGAAACGGAATACGAAAAGATTCTCTGCGACGCCTTTGAAAAACTGCTGAAATGCGGGCAGGTCGGAATCAACGATAACTTCTTCTCCCTGGGCGGCGATTCGATGCTGGCAATGGGACTCCAGGCAGAATGCGGAATCGCGGCGCTCTCCTCCGAAATGATTTTCAGTGGAAAAACACCCCGGGAGATCGGCGCAAGGCTGGAACAGGCGGAAAACCCCGAAGCCTCCGAAAAACTGGCGCTGACAGAATACCCGCTCAATCCCTTTGAGACCGGAATGTATCTCGAACAGAAGCTCCGTCCGGAATCCAGGATGTACAATATGATCGGATACTATGAAGCTGACGGCGTTTCGGCGGAACAGATGAAAACCGCTGTGGAAGAGATCTTCCGCAGCCATGAGGCCTTCCATTCCGTCTACCGGGAAAAGAACGGGACGCTGATGAGAGTATTGGTGGACGAAATGCCGTCTGTCACGATTCAGCAGGTGGAAGATCTAAAGGCTGCCCGTGAAACTGCGGAGACACTGGATCACGACTATGATCTGTCAGAGGGAATCCCGGTCTGCGCCGTGATTTACACGGACGGAAAGGGGTGTCTGCTGGCGCTGGTATATCATCACATCATGTTTGACGGCGGCAGCGATGTGCTGTTCGGCAGAGAGCTGTTTGCGAGACTCACCGGAAAATCGCCTGTCATCGACAGCTTTGACCTGAGCGGCGCTTCTCAGGAGGAGAAGGAATCCGCTTACCGGAAGGGCTTTGAAAAATACCAGGAGCTGTATGCGGACGGGGTTCCTGTTACGGAACTGCCGCTGAAAGCGTCCCGCCCGAAGGTACATCCCGAATCCGATACGAACCGTTTCTTTACCGTCAGCGGCGACCTGCTGAAAAGCCTGAAACAAGCCGCGCGCCAAAGATCGGCTACCGTTTTTGATATGCTGTTATCGGCCTATTCCATGACAGCAGCTAAATACACGGCCTCGGAAGACATTGTGATCAGTGTGCCGGTCAACACCCGCAACGGCAACACCCACAACACCATCGGTATGTTTGTCAATACCGCCCTTCTGCGGCTGAAACCTGTCCGCACGAAACAGGCGAATGATTATATCCAGGAAGTCAAAGAAAATGTCTCCGAATATGTCAACGGAAACACCTGTCCCTTCGACCGTCTGGTGGCGGCGTTTGCCAAGGACAGAGACGCCTCCCGCAATCTGCTGTCTGATCTGGGCATCAACTATGTTCCCCTGCAGACCGCTTTCCGGGAAAACGGCGTCACGCTCAACACATCCTATCGCCTGCAGCCCTCCGGCAAGGATCTCAACCTGGTCATGCAGGTCAAAGAGCAGGGAATCGACTGCTATTTGCAGTATTCCGGAGAGCTATTCGACGATACCGTGATCGACAACTTTATTGACCAGTTCCTGACAACGGCGGAAAAACTCTGTGCCGACCAGCCGGGTACTGTCCGGCAGGCTCTGTTCCTGCCTGCCCTGCAGCAGAAGACCCTGAAAGGGTTCTCGACGACCGCCCGGGCCGATATCCCCGTCACGCTCCTGCACCGGCTCTTTGAACAGAGTGCCCGTGACAATGCCGACAAGACCGCACTGATCGCCAAAGACAGAACCCTGACCTACCGCGAACTGAACGAGGGTGCCAATATAGTCGCCCATAACCTTATCGGCAGAAATATCAGAACCGGCGACAGTGTTGTACTGCTGTTGCCCAGAGAAAGCAGCTTCTTCTGCTGTCTGTTTGGTGTGAACAAGGCAGGGGCGGCGTTCATTCCCTGTGACCCGCAGTACCCGGCCGACCGTATCCGCTCGATCATTGAAGACAGCGGCGCCTCCTGTATCATTACAACAAAGGATAAGCTGCCGGAATATGCCGACTGTCACGCCATTGACGTTGACGATCTCCTTGTCGGGAACATGACCGACAACCCGGATGTCGCCGTCAGCGGAGACGACCTTGCCTATATGATCTACACCTCCGGTTCCACCGGCAAGCCCAAGGGCGTTATGCTCCGGCATATCGGTATCTGCAACTATCTGATGCCCCATCCGGCAAACTCCCATATCTTCTATCTGAAAGAGAACATCAGCACCTATCTTTCCGTCACCACCGTTTCCTTTGATATGTCCTTCAAGGAGCATACGGCAGCGCTGTGCAACGGAAAAACATTGGTCTTTGCTTCGGAAGACGAAATGAACGACCCGAGAGCACTGGCGGAGCTGATGCAGAAATACCATGTGGACTGCATGAACGCCACTCCATCCCGTTTGCAGCAGTATATGGAATATGAGCCGTTTCGGAAGGCACTTGCCGGTTGCAAGCTGGTTATGTCCGGCGGCGAGGGCTATCCCATCTCGTTGAGAGACGCCATCAGCTCCTGTTCTTCCGACATTAAGATCGTCAATACCTACGGCCCGACCGAGATCACCGTTTCCTGTAACGCTGCCGACCTCACGAAGGCGGACTATGTTACCATCGGCCGGCCTCTTCTGAATTACAGCGAATATATTGTGGACAAATTCGGCGGCCTTGCTCCCTTCGGCGTGATCGGAGAGCTGTATGTGGGCGGCCCCGGCGTAGCGCTGGGTTACCGCAATCTGCCCGAAAAGACGGCGGAATCCTTTGTGGACTATCACGGCGAGAGAATGTACCGCACCGGCGACTATGCAAAGTTTGACAGGAACGGAAACGTATTCATCCTGGGCAGACTGGACAGTCAGGTCAAGCTGCGCGGTCTGCGCATCGAGCTGTCCGAGATCGAGGAACTGATCGAAGCACAGCCTCATATCAAAAAGGCGGCTGTTGTGATCCGCAAGCTGGGCGGGCAGGACAATCTCTGCGCCTACTTTACTGCCGACACGACGATCGACATTGACGCCCTCCGGGACGAGCTGAAAAAGCACCTGACTCATTACATGGTGCCGACGGCTTATCTCCAGATGGAAGAAATGCCTGTTACCGCCAACGGTAAGACCGATACCAAGCGTCTGCCCGAGCTGACAGCGGCAGCCCAGAGCGCAACGCCCCCGCAGAACGAGACCCAGCAGCGGATTTTTGAGATTGCTTCCGAGGTTCTCGGCAATCGTGATTTCGGCATAG
>ONEU01000011.1 GCA_900316925.1 uncultured Eubacteriales bacterium | reverse complement strand
TTTAGCAGCTTCTATTGTGTTTGTCATGTCGTGCCTCGTTTGCCTGCCGGACATTCAAAAGCAATTTCTTAAGTGCGGTGTCACGTTTTTCTCCATAACGTATTGAGCCATTTCTCTCTGGGCCGCTCCGGGCGGTCATATTCTGTGATCCAGTATTCGATCAGTCCAAGATCTGAGATCCAGTCCAGATCCGTTTCGTTATAGAATGAGAAAAACCTGCCGTCAACTACTCTTTCATCATCACCATACTTAAATGACGCATACAGAACCCCCTGGGGCTTTAGCGCACGGCTGACTTTACTCATGATGTCCGCAATCTGCTCTTTTGGCACATGATGCAAAGATGCGCACACCCAGATTCCATCAAATTCTTCCCGGTACTTTAGTTCTGAGAACAGCTTCCGCTGAACCGGTATGCCCAGATACTCCGAAGCGACACGGCACATTTCGGCGGATCCATCCACAGGAGTCACGTCATATCCACGTTCAAGAAAGTACTTACTGTCTCTTCCGCTGCCGCAGCCAAGATCAAGTATTCTGGCTCCGGGGCATAGGCACTCTTCAAAATCTGTGTATAGCTGGGAGACGTCCAAATATCTTGTCTGTTCCGCGTATGTCTCTGCATTATTGTTGTAATAACGTAAAGTACTCATATAGTCACCACAGAAAACAGTAGGTTTCCGTACTATTCAGCAACCATTTCAGTAATTGCATTTTACAATATATCCATCTCCCTGTCAAAGTCGCCTTTATTCTCGAGCGCCATTATTTAGCGGATTGTATTCGCTTGTTTTCTGTGTTAAACTGTCTATACAGATTTATCAAAAATACATGATAAAGGAGTTGTAAAAATGTTAGTCTTTTGGGGCGACGGATCTCAGCACGCCAAAGATCTGGTTAGCCAAATACAAGTACGAAGCACGGATAATTTCAACTGGACCTTCATTTTCATTCTGGCTGTTGTTTTCTATGTGTACTGGACAGAAATCAACAGGAAAAACTATGATGCTATTGTTGCCGGGCTGGCACTGTACGGCGTCCACTGGCTCTACGAAATTGGCAACGCGATAATCGGTCATGTCACAGGCTATCCTCTATGGTCAGTCAGTAATGAATCGACAACATTCATTCTTCTGATCGGTGTCTGCTGGGAACTGTCTATGATGTTCTCCCTTGCCGGTATCATCTCTTTCAAGATGCTGCCGAAGGACAGAACTGCAAGGTTCTTTTCAGAGAATGGTAAAGGTGGAATAGATTGCAGGCTCGCAGGTGCTTTGAGCATGGCGCTGTTATTTGCCCTGGTCGAATCCTTCCTTGCCGGGACTTCAAACCATTCCTTCATCTGGGTCTATCGCTGGTGGGGTGTACTGCCGGTCTTTGTAACTACCTATATCCCGTTTTTTCTGGCAAGCAACTATGTCCCGGACATGGCACCTGCAAAAAGAAACAGATTTCTGATAGCAATCTGGGGTCTTGTTGCCTTATTGCTGATTATTCTTATTCCTCTCGGAATCATTTAAACCTCTCATCCAGTCTGTAATCATCTCGCCTCCAAGTAATACTGAAGAAGGATGCATACACATGAAGAAACCAATCATCATATTGTCCCTGGTACTTTCTCTTCTTTTCAGCACAACCGCATTCGCAGAAGAGCCGCAATATGCTACTACACGGAATTTCCTCGCTGCTGCCGACTTGGAAAGAGGCATAACATATACGCTCAAGGCCCCTATTACTGATGCAAACGGAACCAATTACGATCTTGTCAGTCTCACCTATAAGGGAAACGCCTCTCCCTATACCAGCAATATCATGCTGTTGTTTAATGAGTCTCAGGATCGGGTTCAGCTGATGATGTATAATCTGATAGATTTTGCCGAGGAAGACCGTGCAGAAGTTTTAGATGAAATCAACATGCTCAACAGACAAATCAGTGGCATCAAACTATATATTGATGATTCCGATTACTCCGTCACAGTTGAGATGTACATGTTTGTTAATGAAAGCAACGTAGCGGAAGCTACATTAAGTGCAATCGGGTTCATGATTGGGAAGACTGACGCTATTTACGACATGCTTAAGGAGTACAGTATATAAAATCACGGATCCGAATTCTACTTTGAACCTCTAAACAAGCGATAAGGCGTTGCCTCTGAGAGTATCACAAAATGTGAAACTGCTGAGGCAACGCCT
>ONEU01000031.1 GCA_900316925.1 uncultured Eubacteriales bacterium | reverse complement strand
CGGTGCGGGTTCCTGATCCGGTTTTGCTTCTTCTGTCGGTGCAGGTTCCTGCTCCGGCTTTGCTTCTTCTGTCGGTGCGGGTTCCTGCTCCGGCTTTGCTTCTTCTGCCGGTGCGGGTTCCTGCTCCGGCTTTGCTTCTTCTGCCGGGGCAGACTCCGGTTTGCTGGTTTCTTCCGTCTCCATGCTCTTCTTCGCAATGGTTTCCAGTTCGTCATAGAAGTCGGCGTCCTTTTTCCCGGACGGCGCTTCATCTATGTAGATCTCCTGGCTGTTTTTCAGATCAATACCGGTTCCTGACGGTGTTTCGGATACCAGAAAGGCCGGTTCCACGGCTTCCGCTGACGGCTTCGGCTTCTCTTCTGTATCCGCTTCCTCCCGGAGCAGCTTCTCCAATGCCTCCTGCCGGCTGATGCTTTCCGCTTCGGTGCAGAAATAAAAACTGCCGGCATTCGTCACGCAAAAGATATCCGGCTCACCGGACAGCAGATTCAGTCTGGTGGTAAGCTCCTTATCAAAGGTGATCGGAAACGGATAGAGCATTCTGTCACCGGAGTTCCCCTTGAGACTCAGCGCCTCTTTCTCCCCGATCATCACCGGTGTGACGGTAAGATAGATCACTCCCGCCGAATAGTAATCCGTGCCGAGCCACCGGTGCCGGCGGTCATAATGCGCCTTCCGGAACGGTTTCCTGGCGGCGTCAATGCCCTCAATGTCGTAGCCGGCGGTCGTCTCTACGGCACGCTCTATGGGCTGCGACGCCCTGTTCTTCTTATAACGGACAACTACGCCTTCCTCGATCGTATAGGAATAATTCATCACACCGTCATCCGTTTTGACGCTGCTGCGTTTTTTCTGCTTACTGCCGGTCTCGAAAAAGCGCTTCCTGGCAAGACACATCACATCCATGCCGTCCCACATATCCACCGGCGTGTAATAGACACCGTAATATACCAATTCTTTATCAATATCCTGAAAGATCTTCTGATTCATTTCTTTGTTCCCCTTTTAGTTGTACCTATACCTTATATCATACAATAATCCGCTGTATTTTGCAAACATATTAACAAAAAATTTGCGTTAGATATTTTCTATTTCGACAGAATGTGCTATAATACATGATATGCGATCAGAATTTTGGGAGGTTTTGTAAAATGTTTCGATTATCCTTTTTGGATCAGGCTTCTGCGGTTGTTTCTTCTGAAACCCAATCATTTGAGCAGCAGATCAGCACCGCTCAGAAGTGGTTAGAAAACGCATATAACTGGTTCATAGCTTTCCTGCCGAAGCTGCTTGCGGGAGTGGTGATCTTCATCATTGGCTGGTGGGTCACCAAGCTGCTGTGCAAGCTCGTGAAACGTGCGATAACAAAAACCAAGGCTGATCCCACCGTGGTAAACTTTTTGATTTCCGTGCTCAGCGCCACGCTGAAAGTCCTGGTGGTGATCTGTGTCCTGTCCACCCTCGGCTTTGATATGACCACGATCGTCACAACCGTAGGCGCTGCTACTGTTACCGTGGGTCTTGCCCTCAAGGACAGTCTCGCCAATCTGGCAAGCGGTACGCTGATTATTCTTCACAAGAAATTCAAAATTGGTGACTACCTTGAGACCGAAGGGCTGAAGGGCAATGTCGTGAAGATCGACATGATGTACACCACCCTCTGTACCTATGATAACAAAGAGATCCTCATCCCCAACTCCCGTCTTACCTCTAACAATATCGTCAACTACTTTGTGCAGGAGGACAGACGTATCGACCTGATCGTTCCCATCGCTTACAGCGAGGACGTCCAGAAGGCAAGAGAAGTCATCATGGAACTCATCAACACCAACGACATGGTTGTCCATAAAGAAGGAAAGCGCAATCGTGTGGCAGTCAGCACCCTCAATGAGAGCAGCGTGGATCTTAGTGTGTGGATCTGGTGCGAATCCAAGAACTACTGGATTCTCCTGGAGGAAATGCAGGAAAGCATCAAAAGCTCCCTGCAGGCTCACCATATTTCCATTCCCTTCAACCAGCTGGATATTCATGTGGTGGAGGACAAGACAAAACAGACAAAGGAGAGAAAACTATGATTCTGGCTATCGACGTTGGAAACACCAATATCGTTCTGGGAGGCATCGAAGACGGAAAGGCTTCCTTTATCTCCCGGCTGAGCACCGATACCGGTAAAACCGAGGATGAATACGCCATTCAGATCAAAATGATCACCGAACTGAACCACGTTGCTCCGGACAGCTTTGACGGCGCCATTATCTCCTCCGTTGTGCCGCAGATCATTGCCACACTCCGGGCAGCTGTCCTGAAGGTCACCGGGCATACTCCGCTGATCGTCGGTCCGGGCATCAAAACCGGTCTGGATATCAAAATCGACAACCCTGCCCAGCTGGGCAGTGATATCGTAGTCGGTGCCGTTGCTGCCATTGCCCACTATCCCCTGCCCCTGATGGTCATTGATATGGGCACGGCTACCACCATCTGTGTGGTCGATCAGAACGCCTGTTACCGCGGCGGCGTTATCATTCCCGGCGTAAAGGTCGCCATGGAGTCCCTCACCAAGAATACCGCCCAGCTGCAGAGCATCGGCCTGGAAGCTCCCAAAAAAGCCATCGGCACGAATACTGCCGATTGTATGCGTTCCGGCGTGGTATTCGGTAATGCCGCTATGATCGACGGATTGATTGACCGTATGAGCCAGGAGTTTGACGGCACTCCCACTGTCATCGCTACCGGCGGTCTCGCTCCGCGCATCATCCCCTACTGCCGGCACGAGATCATTGTCAACGACGAACTGCTGTTGATCGGCCTGGAAATCATCTTCCGCAAAAACATGACATGATTCATCCCCCCTCACCATTTTCTCTTCCGTACATAAGATGGTGCAGGGGGGATTTTTTGGTTATCAGACAACGCAGGCGGACCGGAAAACAAAAACGGCGGCTGCTCTGGTTCGTAAGCCTGTTGGTACTGCTGGTCGTATTCCTGGAATGTCGGCTCAAGCCCATTGCCGGATCAGTTTCGGCAATCCAGGCAAAGGCGCTGGCAACGGAGATCATCAACCGGAGCGTATTTGATGTGATGCAGGAAACGGGGATCAGCTGTGAGGAACTGGAGCATATCAGCTATGCCGACGGCAATATGGTGACAGCCATCAGCGCCAACACGCTGCTGACCAATCAGCTCAAAAACACCGTTACACTGCGGATACAGGAGAAGCTCTCGGATGTCCGTCAGCATCGGGTGGACATTCCCCTGGGAACGCTGATCGGGAGTGAGCTGACAAACGGTCAGGGACCGAGCATCCCGATCTGCATCTCCCTGTCGGGCAACGTCAGAAGCGATTTTGAAAGTACCTTCGAGAGCGGCGGGCTCAATCAGACGGTACATAAGCTCTCCCTGCGCATCACCGCAGAGCTGCACATCCTCATGCCGTTAGGGGCGGAGGAAACTACCGTTGAAACCTCTGTTCTCCTGGGCGAGACCGTCATCGTGGGAGAGGTGCCGACGGGACTTCTGTATTCTCATGCAGCAGGCACCGGTTCCGCAAGTACCTCCCTGCTTTCACCACCGTAAATATCCGGACATTATTTCCATCTGAAAAAGGCACGGTAACTCCCGATAGAGTTACCGTGCCATCATTATCTGAAGGAACAGCCTGCGGCGGATCAAAACGTCCCGGATGTCAGCTGTACCGCACTCCTAAAAGCGTGGTTGCCGCTGAGGTTAATCCGTCCAGATGCTGTAATTGGATTTCTGGTTCTTTTTAACGGTATAGAGCTTGCTGTCGGCGTGCTTGAGGGCAACATTCATCGAATCCTGGTCGTAGTTCTTCATGCCGGCAATACCGATGGAACAGGATACCCGGTTGCTCTCGGGAATGTTGACCGTCGTATGGACGGCTGCTTCAATATCGGAGATAAAATTGTTGCAGCGGTCTATCTCACGGTAGATGCTGATTGCCATCTGCTCGCCCTCTTTGATCGTGTAGCCGGGCATGATGATGAGGAACTCGTCACCGCCGTATCGCACGATATATCCCTTGTCACCGGTCACACGCTCAAACAGACGGGAGAAGGCTTTCAGGATGACGTCACCAACGTCGTGTCCGAACGTATCGTTGCAGCGCTTGAAGTTGTCAAGGTCAATGTACAGCAGCGTAGCACAGACATTCGGCTTCAAGCCCTTTCTCACCAGGGCAGCATAATCCTCGATATGCTTCGTGAAGCCCTGGCGGTTCAGCAGGCCGGTAAGCAGGTCGGTCACCGCACTCTGCTGCAGCTGCTTGTTCATGCGGCTGATCTCGTCTCTTGCTTTCAGTCGATAGAGCGTGTCATTCAGCTGACGGAGCGCAAATTTGAAGATCGTGATATCATTCCGGTCAAGGAAGATAATATTATTCGTCATGTTCTCGTGCAGCTCAATGACAGCGATGATAAAGCTGGTCAGCTCGTCGTCTACCGACAGCGGCACACAGCCGAACGATACAATATTGTTTATGCCAAAAATGGAAGTGATAAAGGAATAATCGTAAAATTCACGGTCATAGCGGGAGGCAACAAATTCTTTCTTGTGCTTGGTAAAATAGGATGTCAGATGATTCAGATCCTCCTCGGTGATATCAACCTGACCGCCGTTGTAGCGGATCACCGGCTTCTTATCCACCACTTCCACATAGACAATACAGTTGATATTATAGTTGTTCTGCAGGGTGGCCATGGAATTGGCAATGATGTCATCCACCGTTGTATTCTCTTTGTTGATAAGCTCCTGCCATGCAACCAGGAAATCGACACCCTTTGTCTTATTGGCAAGCATCATTTCCATCTCGGCAAGCTGCGCCAGCTCTTCGATCTGATACTTATCCACATTGACAAGCGGTAACGATAAATGCTTGCTGATCATCGTCTGCTTGTGCATCTTGGCAAAGATGATCTCTTCCTTGTGCTTGTAGCCGTTCCGGTTACAGAACTCCATGCAGACCTCCAAAATCTCCTGTGCCTTTTTCGGCTCATTCTGACGCTCATACAGATCGGCCTGCTCGGTGGCAAACATGGTGTATACGAAAAACTGCAGTCCATCGGAACGCAGCATGTGGAATCTGGCTCTGTCAAAATAAATCTGCGCCTGTTCAATGTTGTCCGACTTCTCCAAAAGTCCGCAAACAAAATAGTAGAAGAACATATCGTCATCCCAAAGGAAGTAGCTTGGCTCTCCGTCCGGATGGATGATATGATACAGCACACGCTCCATCTTGTTCAGATAGAAGTGGGCGTTATAGTCAATGCCCATCTTGTAGCTGCAGTAGGCGATCATGCCGTAGACCTTCGACATATTGCAGATATTCATGCGGTTCTTCTGGATCGAACGCAGCAGCTTGATACACAGTATCAGGTGGTGGAATGCCGTCTCAAAGTTATCGGCAAGGATGGCATTCGTCGCCATATTATACAGCGTCTCTGCCACATAATAATACTGCTTCTTGGCATAGAAGATGTCCAGCGCCTTATTGAAATAGTCGTTGGCCAGCGCAAACTGCTCGCTCACGATACGGTTGAAGCCCAGTCCGTTGTAAATATTGGCCTCCTCCACCGGGTTATTCTGACGCTCGATGATCTCCAGACACTTCTTGTAGTAGTAATCAACATACCCGAAACAGCCGTATCCCTGTGCCATAAACACGCTCTTTTTCCAGGCAGCAATGATGAGCCGCTCGTTATTGAGCATGGATGCCAGTTCCATGGCCTGCTTGAAGTATTTGGTATCCTCCAGCACCTGGTTATCGCTGGTGTAGTTCACCTTCTCGTTGCCGCAGCCAAAGAACAGAATATGCGCCAGATGGTTATAAGACTTGTATTCCATTGCACGCTCGGAGAAGGAGTCGATATCCTCTTCCTCAAAGCGTCTGTCCCAGAGATAGGAATTGTTCCAGCTGTCGAGGGAATAGATATAATACAGCTGATCCGAAAGGAACAGGTATTTATCCGATCCCATTTTCTTGGCGATCCGTACACACTCGTCGCCGTTCTTCTGGGCGAGGCTGCGCTGCCCCTCCATACTCTGACAGAGCGCCAGCAAATAGTGGTACTGGAACGAGAATTTCAGGTTGGGATGCTGTGTATTCACATTCTTCAGCTTCTCACACATGATGAGAGCTGTCGTGATATTCATATCATAAAGGGATGCCGTTGCATAGAGAATAAAGAAATTCGCACGGCTCTTGGCACTCATGTTGAATTTCTCGGTAGTGATCTTGTTATAAAGAATTTTCAGATAATAGTTTGCCTGCTTGATGGCCACCGTCTGGATCATGTTATTGATCTGTATGAGGTAGTTCTGGAAATCGTTCATCGAGGGATCGAAGCTCTCAGACAGGTTGATCTCCGTCTGGACATCCTGCACATTCCAATCAAGCATATAGTTCAGGTCGTCAATGCGGCGCACCAGCAGCGCCCACTTCTCCTGGGTATAGGCAGGCACCACATAAGCCTCATTGTAATTTGCTAGCAGAGAAATATTCTCGTAGGTCTTCATAATGAATTCCGACAGGAAGTTGATGGTGGAGTTCTCGGCCAGATGCAGCCGATTCAGCACGAAAAAGAGCATGTGCTCCTTGGAAATATAGGCAAACAGATTCGTGAGGGACTCCGCAAAGCGTTTGCGCTCATAATCCGTCTCTACCACGATGATATCCTCTGTGCGCTTGCACTGTCCGGTCAGGATATAGGACTCGATCACCGAACGGCTCAGATAGTACACATTGGCCTGCTCCAGAAACTTCGCAACGGGCACATGATAATAGAACCGGAAATACAGTTGTTTGACCCACCCCAGGAACGGTTCATAAGCCTCCTGCATCTTACTGGCATTAAACTCATGGTAAAGCAGCTCGATCTTGCTGCTGCTCTCCGAAACAGCCGTCTGTATGGCTTCGATGGGGACGTTCAGGGTATTATAGTGTTTCACAAAGAGGATACTGCTGTGTTTCTGCTCTAAGCTATGTATGATAGAATCCACTATTTTTTTCGTATAAAGCTTAGAATATGATTCCATTTCATTACCTCCATGCACAACGACAGGTTACTATCGTTGAATTTTTTCTATCTGCCAGTCTCACTTACCTATGGTAATCCATATATATATTATCATAGACACTATTCTTTAATGATGATGAAAATGTTAATTTTATTTGTACTATTTTTTAACAAACTGATTTTAGTACGATTTATTTCAGATAATAGGGTAGACTGAGGGACACTTTGTCCCTCAACCTCCCATTGCACCGTACGTACGGGTCTCGTATACGGCGCTACAT
>ONEU01000053.1 GCA_900316925.1 uncultured Eubacteriales bacterium | reverse complement strand
GGGGGGACTGTCAAATCCCTGGACACCGTTGATGTTCAGCGGTACGATGACAGGTGCCGTTGCGGAAAACGGCGAAAAGCTCTGGAACGGAACCGGGGTGATGGACAGTACTGCCATCACCGCAGCGAGACGGGCGGTTATTTCCAATATCTATGTTAATCAGGATCAGCCGATCGAGGTCAATCAATATATCGGGATCGGTTTCTTTGCCACCATTACCAATGAGATCAATACGGTCAATGTCGGCATGAGTGCCGGGACGGTGACTGTCAGCAATCTGGAACTGAATCAGGTGGAGGTCCATAATACAACGACGTCTATCAAAAGTACACAGACAATCCTGAATTTTCTGACTACCAGTCTTGGGTGGTTAGTCGGCAGTCTGGTTCAGGGGTTATTGACGGTCGTTTCCTTTGGCAGTATCAATATGTCATTAAACGATACATTGAGCGCCCTGCTGAACGCAAGAGCCAGTGCCCCCACGATCTTCTCCACCGGTGCCTTTGCCGGCAGGATTGTGGGTGATGTCGTTATTGAAAACTGCTCTGTGACCGGCGATGTGACCGTGGAGAATCTCAAGGATGATACAGGAGGGTTTGTCGGCTATACGAACGGCGTTACCGAGTACAGCGGTCTCTCACAGGTGCTGGGAGGTCTGACGGATGTGCTCACTTCACTGCTGAATGTCATCCCCGGTCTCGGCCTGGGCGATCTGATTACCATCCTGCTCAATAATGCCCTTCCGCTGAGCAATCTGGTTCCCACAGGCTATATTGAACCTCACATCAACAACTGTACCGTCGAAAACCTGAGAGGTACCGTCGGACAGAATAATACCTACGGCAACGGCGGATTTGCGGGGATGCAGATCGGCACGATAATCCGGAACTGCCATGTCCTCGACAGCACCTATACGGTGAATACCGCTGATTACGGCGGCGGATTTTCGGGCGTTGCACGGGATGCGGTGATCCAGGGAACCCTTAATGGACTTGGTCTCGATATTCTGGATGTTACCCAGATCGTTTCCGATCTTGCAGGGATGGAGCGCTTCCAGACACAGAGTCTGCTCCAGAACTGTTCCATACAGGATTCCACCGTGACTGTAGCCGGTCAGAATTATCTCGGCGGTTTCTCGGGCGCGATGGCGGCAAGCTATGCCATTGACTGTGATATTAAGGGAACTGTCAGTAATCCGTTGTCCGTCAGCGGCTCAGGCTGCTATATCGGCGGCTTTGTCGGCGGAGCGACTATCGGCTGGGCAAACAGCATCGGTAAGGATGTTTCTGATGATAAAAGCCTGTTGTCGGTCGTCAGACAGGTGGCAAGCCAGCTGTTATCCTCCGAAGCCTCCGCTAACCAGAAGCTGCTCTCTCTGGTCGGACTGGTGCCGTCGGCTATGATGGGCTGCCGGATTGACGCGGGAACGGTGAATGTTTCGGGAGGCTCTCTGGTGGGCGGTTTTGCCGGCAACGGACAGGGAGGGTTTCTGACAGAATCCTCGGCAGATTATTTGAATCAGCTGACCTACTGGGAAACGCATCCTATCAGCCAGAAAACGGCTCGCCCGGTTGAGCTGAAGCAGTTGGAATCTGTGCACGCCCACGGAAATTATGTTGGCGGTGCGGCGGGAGAGATGGGTTCCGTCAGTCTTGCAGGTGTCCTGGACCAGGCCGTCACCGCGGGTACCTTTGTTGGGTTTCATGTCAGCCAGGTAACCGTAACGGGTGTGGAGTCAGGCTATATGGTTCTTTCGGACGGAACTGCCGCTGACGCAGACGGAGATGATGTTTCCGGCGGTTTTGGCATGGCCTGCGGCGGTACCATTGATACCGTCCGACTGGAGAACCTGAGAATGGTTGAGGCAGCCAATCAGAAGGCGGCAGGCTTTGTGGGAACGGCAGGCCCTGGCGATATGGTCGGCTCGGGCGGTTTGACGCTGAATCTGTTAGGGCTTAATAATGTATTGAACGTGAAGAATCTGCTTTCCGTCGGTCAGGGCATCCATGTCAGGATCACGGATTCGGTTGTTACGGGCGTTGACACCGGCTATACGGTGGAATCAAAGGGCAGCGGTTACAGCAACGAGGCGTATCAGTATCTTGCGGCGGGCTTTGTCGCACAGAGCAACAGTACGGAAATGACAAACTGTCACGCGGACAGGCTCAGATATGTCAAAGCGGCTTCACGGCTGGGGTACAGCGGCGGTTTTGTCGGAGTGTCCCAGACTGGCGGACTGGCGGATGTTTCGGATGTGAACGGGATCGAAGCTTTGCTCACCGTTCAGGGCAATCTGTTGGGCGCCATCCGTTATCTCGTTCCTTCTTATACCAATTGTACCGTGACGTTTGTGGACGGCGGTTATGTGGACGCCGATATTGCAGGCGGTTTTGCCGCTGATTTCCAGAGCGGCAGGGTGGATAATGCTTCCATCGCCGATGTGGATGATCCTGCCGAGCCTGAATGGACCAAAACCATGCCGGAACTGTTTGATCGTCAGGCTGTCAATCCATCCGGCGATCTGGAAAAACAGTTTGCCGTGTTCAATATCGCAAGCGTCAGGGGACGTACCTATGCAGGCGGCTTCGGCGGCAAACTGCGTTCCGGTGCTCTGGCCGGGTCCGGCGGCGGTATCTCCATCCTGGGGCAAAGCTCCGCTTCTATCTCCCTGAACGAGCTGCTGGGCGTTATCAATGCCTATGTTCCGATCGTCCATCATGCAGGCGTCTATTCCCAAAACGGTTATCGTGTTGCTGCCAATGAGATTCGTTCGGGTGACCCCTATTCAGGCAGTGCCGGCGGCTTTGTGGGCTATGCCTCCGGCGCACAGATCTCGCAATCCGATGTCTGGCAGCTCAGTCACACCGAAGTGTCTCCCCCGGAGGACCTGGAGGGGATTGCCGGTACCTCTTATTTTGTCAATACCCAGAGTACCTATGCCGTAGTAGGCGGACACTATGCGGGGGGCTATGTCGGCAATCTGGATATCGGTAATGCCGCCAGCGTCGGCAGCGGTCTGAAAGTCCTCGGTAGTCAGATTCGGCTCACCAATGTGCTTTCCGCTCTGAATGTGGTCGTTTCCACCATTGAACATTCGGATGTGCAGGGGGCTGCCGGGGGATTCTCGGTAATTGCCGACGGTACCGACAACGGTAATAAGGTCGGGATGAGCGGCGGCTATGCGGGAGCCGTTTACGGCGGCCATGTTCAGAATTCCCATTGTAAGAACTTCTATTACATCATCGGTCAGGAGACGGCAGGCGGCTATGTCGGCAATATGGAGCCGGGCAATGCGGCCAATCTCCTTGATGACGGCAGTCTGCTGAGCAGCCTCATTGATGTGGATGCGGCGCTTGCCTCGTTAGTGGAGGACTTTGTGCCGACCCTGCGCAACAGCACCACCTCCTGTGTACCCTGCGGCGGCGCAGTCAGAGCGCAGGGGGCTTCTGATGCAGGCCATCAGCGGGGATGTGCCGGCGGTTACTGCGGACATAATGAAGGCGGCCATATCTGGGGACTGAATGACGAGGTCTGGAAAGCGCAGGATAACAGTGCGGCAACCCTTCCCGGCACAACGGGAACCTATCAAGGGGAACAGCATATTGCTGCCGCATGGCGGATCCGTTCAGTTTACGGGTATGAATATGCGGGCGGCTTTACAGGCTATATGGAAAGCGCCGATACCGCAAGTACCGGGAATATCGGACTGCTGGGAGGACTGATTCAGGCGGAAAACCTGCTCAATGCCCTGTCGGTGGTGTATCCCACCGAGAAGCATACGGCGGTGTACGGACCTTTGCGTAATATTGATCTTC
Source organism: uncultured Eubacteriales bacterium (assembly GCA_900316925.1). Taxonomy (GTDB): domain Bacteria; phylum Bacillota; class Clostridia; order Oscillospirales; family Acutalibacteraceae; genus UBA1213. The sequence continues at coordinate 19,672 of ONEU01000053.1, read as the reverse complement.
CCACATGGAATGCCTGGGTGACCTATATCGGAAAATTCGGCGGCTATGGCAGGGAACTGGCGCGTATCGGTACCATCAGCAAACAGTCACAGCTGGATAAAATCATCGAAAAATACATCTACGGCAGTTCGGTGGCAGCTGGCAGAAATGTCTGGGAGGAAATGCTGATCAGTGCCGGCGGTATCGCTGGCGGTCATGTGGGATTGATGGTGACTGGCGTCATCTCCGACGGGCAGAGCTATGATATCAGACAGGTTCGTGCAATGCAGAGTGCCGGCGGTTATGCCGGTAAGATGCAGTCGGGAGGTGCCGCGGAATTTGGCAGCGTCAGTATTCTCGGACTGGGGCTGAATCTCGGTGCTCTGGTGCAGACAGTGAAGGTGTTTGTGCCGACCGTCCGCAGCGGTACGGTTTACGGCTGGCAGTCAGGGCTGACGGTCACCGCATTTGGGACGGATTTTGTGCATCATTGCGGCTATGCAGGGGGTTATGTCGGCAGTGCCTGCGGCGCACAGATCTGGGGCGACAAGGGCGTGAATAACGGACCGGCGTCCGGCTGTCATGTCATCAACCTCAGATACGTCAGGGGAACAAATGCTGTCGGCGTTTATGTCGGTATGGCAACTGCCGCTTCCGTGGCGGATGTGAATACCAATTCTTCCAACGGCTTGCTGCAGAAGGTGCTGGATTCCCTTATTTCCACCCCCAATGATCTTGCTTCCGTCCTGCAGGCCACCGTCACGACGATCCGTCAGGCGGAAATCAGAATCATCGAATCGGATGAGGAGAAGAAGCATTCGTCTTCTCCTGACAGAAAAGACTTCGGTTTCAGCGTTGAGGGCGTCAATGGTACCGCACCCAGATTTGCCGGCGGGTTTGCCGGCTCCCTTGAGGCTTCCGTCATCGGCAGCCGTCAAGGTCAAAGCAATATTATCGTCAATGATCTGCGCCGTGTGAACGGACAATTCTATGCCGGCGGTTTCGTGGGACTTGCGGATGTCGGCAGCGTGGCTTCCGTGTCCTCCTCCGAAGGGACGGAGGGCGGTTCCTCCATCCTGGGACTGATCCAGGCAGGCGGAATCGATCTGTTGGATGTTTTCAGAACCTACATCTATTATGCGGAGGTCAGCGGCGTCAGTGAGGGTATCGTGGTAACAGCCGAAGCCTCCGATACCGAAGGGATTCTCGGCGAGAGACGCTATTCCGGCTGTGCAGGCGGCTTTGGCGGCGGTGTGATGAACGGAACGGTGAAAAACTCCTCCGTGAAACGGGTGAACACCGTGACGGGGGTGAACTATACCGGCGGTTTTGTCGGACATCTCGGCAAGAACGGTGTTGCCGATGTGGACAGTGCCCAGGTGGCAAATCTGCTGGGGGTGACCGCCGGAGTGCTGGATGTGTTCGGCTCCCATATCGAGGACTGCTCCGTGGAAGGAGCGGACGACGGGATGATCGTCGTCTCCCGGAACGGAAATGAACCCTTCTGCGGCGGTTTCACCGGATACGCCGATGTCTCCCGGATCAAAAACAGCCATGTTACCAGGCTGAAACAGGTTGACAGCGATCAGATCGCGGGAGGCTTTGCCGGGAAGACCGATATGCATTACCTCATCGACCTGCAGGCGGATTCTCCGCTGGTGAATATCCTGCTGATCGTCATCAATTACCTCGTGAAGGCGTTGTATGTCACGAATCTGGAAACTTTAGGCTTGCTGGAGCTGTCGATTCCCGGATTGCCCAATGTCCTTTCCTTGAAGGTGTTGAGCGACGGGGACGTTCTGTATCTCAATCTCCTGGGACTGAAAATCAGCGCCTCGCTTGTCAAAGCAACCCAGGTGGGAGAGACGGATACGGCTGTCATTACCCTGGGGGATTCGTCTGTCAGGCTGCCGTGCTCGGATCAGGGAGTAGATACCACCGGGGACAATGCGGAAGTGGCCATTCAGCTTCTCAAGGGGAATGCAACGAAAATTGAAAACAGTACCGTGACAGGAATTGATATCGGCTATGATGTCTACGGCGGTGGAGCGACCCATACCGCCGACGGCACCCACGAAAACGGTTATGCAGGAGGTTTTGTGGGATACAACAATGAAGGAAGACTGTTCTATGATCAGATGCTCTATTGTGATGAGGTGAGAGGCTATCCTGATAAAGTCGGACATTTCACGGCACTGTCCAGCTTGCAGACCGTGTATGACCATACTGCCGATGAACTGGAGAAAACAAACAGATATTCCGTTTACCGGAATACAGGGGCGTCCTATCAGTATGCACTCACACAGGACGGCGCGCTGATCGGTACCGCCGAGGAGGATCACGGAACCTCCGTTTTCTATAACCGCTTCGATCTTGTCAATCTTGCCCCGCCGATCAGCTATTATTCGGACTGGCAGAATGCCGTGATTTCCGAAACGAACTCAACCGTGAACGCCGAGACGATGGATGTTTACGTCAGTAGTGCCAAGGCGGTCCTGATGTCGGATACCCCCACCGGGAGAAATCCCGACAGCCTGGTCCCGGAACCGGCAGAAATGCAGGATCCCTGTGAACCGCTGATCCACCTGACCCTCCGGAAGATCTGGAAGGATTTTGACAACGAAAGCGGGGACCGTCCCGATACGATCCAGGTACGCCTGATTCAGCATTGGCTGCGGCCGGACGGAACGGAATACCTGGAAAACGGAGTCCCCAGAACGGAGGTCTACCGTGACACTAATGTGATACCCGATGCGGATGCTGAAGGTTGGTTCACACTTACGAAAAATGACAATGAACGGGAGGGCTCCGCCGCATGGGTGAGGGTGATCGAGGATCTTCCCGCTGCGGTGTACAGTACGGACCCGGTGACCGGTGCCCGGCTGCTGGATCATTATGCTTCCTATACCGCAGAGGAAAAAGCTATCAACGATTATACTCCTGTTATCCGGTATGATGCATCGGGAACGGAAGTGACGATCACCAATTCCCACGACATCACCGTTCTGAAAACGGATGAAAAGGGGAACGGTCTGTCCGGCGCGGCCATTGATCTGTACTATCGGGATACGGCTTCCGCCCCTTCCTACACTTTCAATGAGCCGGTCATTCCTCCGGAGAGCCGGGCAGAGGTGACCGTCAACGGTGAAAAGCCCTCCAGTCCCGGACTGGGGGAGATCACAGAGTCTCTCACCGTGACAACCTATACCTATTCTTATTCTGCTGCTCCCACATTGCCCCATGCGGATGAACAGCAATGGATCCTGCCCACCAGTGACAACGACTATCTCTATTTCCGTGACTATAACGCGGGTACTCCTGCTGATGTCGATAAGCAGTCATTTGCGGCAGACAACGGCTCAGACAATCCGTCTGCGGCGCAGAACGGGAAACGCTCATGGCTGGAAACGAATCTGAAAGACAATGAACAGTCGCAGCACCTGGAGCTGGATGACGACCATTCTTATTGGTATGCCGCACAGTTCAGCGGTACCGGCAGGAAGGATGTCCAGTATGTGATCCGGGAACGGTTTGTTGACAGGTATGCCGGTCAGGATACCGTCGTGTGGAAGATTCAGCCGCCGGACGGCTATGATAAGGTCCGTTTCTGTCTGTATGACGGCGGTCAGTGCATCCGCACAACAGAAACGGTCACATTCAGACTGGGACAGATGTGGCACAAACAGAATTGGGGCGGGTTCTGCAAAATCGAAAACGGACAGACGTGTTATTTCAATGTCCCGCTGGAACAGGAAACTGACTGGGCACTCTATCACGGGACGCCCTATGACAAGCGTATGGACTGGTCACAGACGACGACCTTGCAGCAGGCTGTCCGTTTCACCCCCTCCGGACAGAAGGTTATTTTCTACTGCAACAGCAATCAGGTCTGGCACAATCCCCATATCGAGTTTTTCAGGGATGTCAGGGACGGCGAAACACCGGATATCACCCTTGACGGGCATGATTATCGGATCGTCGGTCAGCAATTCCCGGGCTATCTGATGGAGCCCTACGCCTACGGGGATGAACACGGCCGTGTGGGCAATTATCCGGCCTATGAGATGACGATCCCGCAGGAGGCACAGTATTTCCGGGTCAACAACGGTGTGGACGGCAGTCTGACTGCGGGCAGTTTCAATGCACCTTCGTCTCCTTACGCCTATCGTTCCGCTGTCACGGCGCTCAAGGGCAGTGAGCAAAACGGCAAAAAGAATTTCGATAACTATTATTCGTTCGGTGACACGGCCGTTACTGTTACCAACGGCTCCGCACCTTCCCTGCTGACATGGAGCGGCACTCCATCGGCCGATAACCGCAGCAGGTTCTATGCGGAGAAAACCGCTGACAGCGACTGCGACTATATCTACTTTGAAGCGCCGGCCAACTGGGGAACTCACATTTACGCTTATTTCTACGGGGGAGGCAATCTCCGGGAGGATAACTGGGTGAGATCCTGTTATTCCGTCTGGCCGGGAGTTGCGGCAGCCGCTTCGGAATACACGGCGTCCGGTGCGGAGGCGGGTCATTCGGATCTGTATGGGTATCCGCTCAGCTCCTCTTCTGCGAATCCGGATTCCTCCTATACTGACCAGAATAACCTGATCGTTTATAAGTTCCGGGTGCCGGAGGGAGATTGCAGGAATGTCAACAAGGTGATCTTCAACAACGGCCTGAAAAGTCAGCTGAGCGGCGGAGACGGCAAGACCCATGAAACAGGTGTTATCGTCTATCAGAAGGGCTATCTCTACACCGCAGGCGGCAGCGCACTGCTCCACCATGAAGCGGCCGTCACGAATTCCTTTGAACAGCGCGGTGATACTCTGTATATCAAGAATACCGCCGGTTGGGACGATATTCATATCCGGTTCTATCGTGCAGACGGAACCCAGATGCTCCAGAGCGGGGAAGGGTATCTGATGCAGTACAGCGGCCGCATGAACGGGAAGGAGTGCTTCCGCATTGCGATCCCGAAGGATGCGGAAAAATTCTCGCTTAGTACCGGCAAACAGTACAGCAGTACCGGAATCAAGAGCTATAGGACGACAGGAATCTATGATCTCCTGCGGAAGGCCGATGCCGTTGAACCGGACAGGGCTGATTACACCCTTGGCAGCATGGTCTTTGAACTGACCGGAACGGATACCGAAGGCACATTGTCAATGACATACCCCGCCTTTACGCAGGTGACGCATACACAGACATACACGAGCACCGATACGGTGCCGGCACTTGACGCCATCAATCAGTCACCGAGAGGCGATTATCTCTATCTCAAGGATTCCGCCGATGTCATGGCGGACGCTGTTCCGACGATCAGCTTTTCCACGGCAGACGGCACACCCCTGGCAACTCCAGCGGTGCTGAAACTGGATGAGGACAGCGATCACCACCGTTGGTACCGGGTGGGTATCCCGACAAATGCAGCGGTATTTTCCGTCAACGGCGGTCCGGAGACCTATCCGGTCTACCCGAAATCTTCCGTACCGCAGGTGAATGTGACGCCGGGTGATCTGTATTATGAAACCGACACCTTATCGGCTCTCTCTCTGTTATGGCCGACATTCACCGTGGATGACGCCGCGTCCGGTCATGGAGGGGTCCCGGATGAGGAACTGCGCGGGGATACTTTGTACCTTGTTCATGCAGAAGGTGCTCTCAGCGACTGGTCAGGCATGAAGGTGACATTCTATGATGCAAGCGGTGTCCCGATAGACACCAATGACGGTAATTCTGCCGTCAATGTCACGCCTCTTGGGTTACTGACGGCTCCCGTCGCAGGCTCCGATCCTGTTGACGGCGCTGTTACCGATAATGCCGATGCACAGGGCTATTGGTACAGTACCGCTGTTCCCTACGGGGCGGCAGGCTTTACCGTCACAAACGGCGCTCAAACGATCACCACCGCCAGGGCGGATATCTTTGAACTGCGGGAGAAGCTCTCCCGGTACAGCAAGGATTATACCCTCGGCGATATGCAGTACCGTCTCGATGGTACCGCCCCCAGGTTGATCTATCCTGTCTTTACCCAGGACGATACCTATTCCTTTGAATACGGCAATGGACAGACCATCAGCAGTGCCTCAGACATTACCAGAGCGGATGCCTCCCTTGTAGAGAACTATGCCAATGCTGCTGCCGCTGCTGCGGTGACACAGAGCGATTCCCTCGCCACACTTCCCGTACTCCGGGAGACCGACACGAATACCATCACTTACTCGTGGGGCAGCGGTGCTTCGCAGCGATCCGCCGTCTACCAACCCGAGGACCGGTACGGCTATATCCGTTCAGCGGCTTCTGCCAATGACACCTCCGCCAGATATCCCGGTGAATTGTCCTACGCAAAGACCAATGACAACTTCATCACCATCAAAACGGATGACGGTTCTACGCTGACGGATCCCTACATCATGTTCTACAGCAGTGACAATGCTGCTGCGGGAACTGAAATCGGCGGGACAGCCACGATGGCGGCAAACGGTATCAGTCTGGTTAAAGCCAGGCTGACAGGGGATGACACAGCACCTGACAATACCAATCCCTATCGCATCCGTCTGCCGAAGAATGCACGTTCCTTCAGGCTCGGTGCCGGTGCAGACGGTGCACAGGGCGGTGTGATCCGTCTGTATGAGACGGTTCAGGTGAAATGTGCGGACGGCACGCTCCGTACCGCTGGTGAAACGCCTTATCTGCAGATCACCGATTACCATCACGCAGGTACGACGTTTACCGTCGGGAATGACGGCAATGTGACAGGCAAGACCCTTCGCACCGGGAAAACCGTTCCCGTGCAGACCATCACCGACCCGCTCTGTCCGAGATCGGATAATGATTACATTTTCCTCACGGATGTCGGCAATTCGTTTGCGGACAACGGAACGGTGTTTGCGTACTATTACGGCGGTGCAGACGGAGAATATGCTGCGTGGCCCGGTATCCGTGCAGGCTCGGACGATCAGGCTCCCCTTGTCAGCATTGATAATGACGGCAATCGGGTGTACCGGTTCCGGCTGCCGAAGGTCACCGACGGCAAATATCCCTATGTGATCTTCAACAACGGCTCCGCAACAGACGGTACGCGCAGGGTGACGCAGAAGATTGATCTCATGGAAACGGAGTATGACGTTATCAATGATGTGGATGATGATTCATACATTGCGGGAGGAATGCGTTATCGTGTGGATGCTTCCGACAATACCGAGGTTCAGCACTACGGCACATACGATAGTGCGGCCAATTCGGTCAATTATGTCGACGCCTATCTGACAACCGACGCCGTCGGGGAAGAAAATCCGACCGTATCCTACAGCTCCAACAGGATGATCTACCTTGTCAACAACGGAACCAAGGACCTTGCGGATCATACCGTAACGAACCGACTGCTTTTGGATGATATGCATATCGTTTTCTACGACAAGGACAAGGAGCTTGTTTCCGAAAGTGCGGGTACAACAGGTTATCTGCCCGATAAGCTGATGAACGGCTCCGATCCCGTGAGCTATTCGGACAGCACCGGTCCGGCTGGGGGAGGGGATCTGTATCGTATCAGCGTTCCCGCCGGCGCTGTGTATTTCCGCATCACCAACGGCGTCAAGGCCGGTGCACAGCATCAGTACCAGCGACAGTCCGAAATGAAATCCGTTTCTTCCAACGGACTGTACCGCTTTGTTCCCGAAGCTGACAGTCCGGAGAATTATCTCGAGGAGCCCTCCGCTGCCGGTAATCTCAATGAAAAGCATTTCCTGCTGGAGCTTGTCAACAGGATTGTCAATGACGATGAGGAGCCGCCTGAGAGCGAGACCTATGACGTCAGACTGGCAACCGTTGTAACGGGTGATGACGGGAAACAGGAAAAAATTATCTGGCTGCGGATGAACCAGGAGGGAACAGAGGTTGACCGGAACTATCTTGACCATACGACAAATGATATCTGGCAGCAGGACGGCGATGCAGAAGTCGGGAAGATCAGACTGACGGTGGATGCCGGCAGGTGCTACTGGAAAGAAACAGCCGCCCCGGACGGTTACAAGCTCAGGGCGGACAAGCTCACGGTTACTTCCGTCAACACGGTGATGTCGGATGAACCGCTGCCGGATCGGGTGATTCTCAAAAAGACGGCGAAAGAAAAAGTCGGTACAAAGGAAATCGGGGATGTTCTGGCAGGTGCGAGGTTCAAGCTCTGTACCGTCAATAGTGACGGGTCACTTGGGGCTCTTGTTCCGCTGGTCAAGGTGAAACATCAGTATGAATATGCATACAAACCGGATTCTCCGGATGCTTTGGCGATCATGGCAGCATCCGGCGAGTATGAAACAAACGGAACCGGCAGTTCGGCTCTTGTGGATTACAATGTCATGTCAGCCGGGACACCGTCGGTTTACGACCTCTCCAGGGCACTTGTGACAGGCTCCAAGGGCAGGCTGAAGCTGGATAATCTTCCCTATGGGGACTACTGCCTGGTTGAAGTGCAGGCACCTGCCGGCTATTCGGAGCTGTCCCGTACCGGTGATACTCAGCAGATCTTCTTCTCCGTCGGAAAGAATACCGCCGGTAAGAATCTTGTGTGCACCGATGAGATGGCCCCCGCATATCTCAAGCTGTATGAGCATATCGACGTGTGGAACCCCGGTCAATGGGGGAACCCGGCGTTCATTTTCAGGATCAGACAGACCGGTTACTACGATTACAGCGGAAACACACCGACTGTCGTTGACCGGAGCGGCGAGGAGATCATGGTGGTCATCACGGTGAATGATGAAGGAAAATATACGGCCGGACTTGTCAGCAAGGAGTCTCCGTCATACGATTACCGCAAGTGGTACCAGGAGGCTACTGATGAAACGGCAGACAGTGCAATGGAGTATGCGGGACAGTTCAGGATTGACGAACAGGGGCGCATCCGTCTCGAACCCGGCAGGTACGAGATCACGAGAATGCCCGTCTCCCGTTACGAGTTTGTGGAGAATACCTATACGATGGACAACGACTCTCCTGACACCTATCAGAGTCATCGAACCCAAACTGAAAAGCTCGTCGTTACGGTTCCGGCGGAACGCACGGCCATCGTTCATTATTACGACCGGGCAGCGTACTGCGATAAATTCAGCCAGACGGATACCAGAATCAACAGATTCTATACCCTGGAAAACGGCAATCATAAAACCGTCAAGGGATTTCGGATAGCGGATTACCATCAGATCGGTACGGCGGGAGAACATCCGGATACGGATGCGGATACGATGACATTTCCCGTTACCATGCTGACGATTTATCAGATTTATGCCGACGGCTCGGAAAAGGAAATGAGCAGTTCTGAGAAGGAGGCTTTGACGGACTTCACGGTTACCAATCCTGATGGCTCCGGTCTGGCAGCAGAGAACTTCTCCTTTGACAGCAGTACCGGAAAGATCACCATCCGGCGGGCATCAGATTACCGGGACGGCGTTTATACGCTGAACGCGGTGCATCATGGAACCACAACAGCATTCGATCTTGTGTTCCTGCGGTCATCCTGATGACCGTTGACAGCATGGAAGATCAGAAAAGCGGCAGGACATTATGATATGTCCTGCCGCCGTTCTGTTTTCTGGGAAAGGTACGGTATTGTCTGCTGCTATGATAGCAGGTATGTGTGAACACCCTGCTTTTTTTATTGTTCGGATTGTAATAGTTTCGCAAAATCCGCTGCGGGTAACGGACGTGAAAAGAAGTAGCCCTGCACAATGTCACAGCCCATTTCTTTCAGCATCCTCAGTTCGTTTTCGTCTTCTACGCCCTCTGCAATTACCGGGATCTTCATCTCCCTGGCAAAATCCAGGATCAGCCTGACCATCCGGACGCCTGTATCATTATGGTGGGTATTGATGATGAAGGATCTGTCCATTTTCAGGAAATCAATCGGCATGGCGGAAAGCGCTCCCAGTGAGGAATAGCCGGTGCCGAAATCATCCAGTTCAATTTCATAGCCCTTTTTCCGCAGACGGTCGATGATCACCATGACCTGATCGGTGTTTTCCGTGTAAGCCGATTCCGTGATCTCCAGCTTAATGGCACCGTGTTCCAGGTGGTTGTCAAGGAGCAGCGCATCAAGCTCATTCTCAAGGTTGGGATCGAGAATATCCACCCGGGAGAGATTGACCGAGACGGGGATGACGGTGCCGTGTTGCTCCTTCCATGCGGCAATCTGCCGGGCAGCCTTTTTCCAGACGTATTTGTCCACCTCGCCGATCACACCGTTCTTCTCAAAAAGGGGAACGAAGTCGCCCGGCATGACCGTGCCCAGTTCGGGATGGCGCCAGCGTACAAGCGTTTCCGCACTTTTGAGCTTTGGCGGATCACTCTGGATGTCGTACTGCGGCTGGTAATAGACCTCAAATTCCTCATTCGTGACCGCTCGCTTCAGGTCGTTCAACAGACGCTGCTCGTAATACTGCTGGTCCCGGATCGTATCGTCATAGACGACAAGCGGTTGTTTGTCATACTGACTGCGGGCCATATTGCAGGCAATGCGGGCCCTGTCGTACATCTCTTCCGGATCAACCCGGGACTGTCCCGGCAAGACGCCCATGCGCAGACGAATCTTGACATTAGGCAGCAGCTCGTCCATTTGGCTTTGCAGCTGATGCAGCAGTTCCTGATAGACGTTTTTGCTCGGTCGGAATACGCAGAAGCGATCCGCTTCGATACGTCCGGCAATGTTGTCCGTTCCGCGGAAGACCGTCCTGATCTGTTCACCGAGCGTGCTGAGCACCTTATCACCAAATTCCAGTCCGTTGAGTGAGTTGATGAAATGGAACCGCTCAATATCCACTACAATGGCGTCGAGGGGCTTTCCCTTGGATTTCTTCTGCAGGCGTCCGGCATACTCAAACAGGAAGTTTTTGCTGTATACACCCGTCAGCTTGTCGATCTCTGCGGATGCGATCAGCCGTTCGCTCTTTCTGGCGCGCTTCATGGCATGAATGTTCCGCAGTGACAGCAGCAGGATCACTAAGAGCACCGCTGCAACAATGGCGAATACCTCCGCTAAATGCAGCAGGAGAAATTCTGCAATGGAAAGCTCCCGTTCCTTTTCGGCAATATACTGTGTCATCATCGAGTTGATCTTGGAGGAAGGAACCATTCCCACGGTTTTGTTCAGGATCGAGTAGAGTCCGGGTTCACCTTTTGCGGCGGTAAATGAATATTCAATGCCGGTACCTGTTGTAATGGGAGTCAGGTCCAGTTTCTCACATTGCCGGGAGATATTGTTGAAGCGGAAGTTGCTGGTCAGCACCGTATCCGCCGCGCCGTCCGCTACTGCCCGGAGACAATCCTCCAGGTTCGGATAGACAACCTTCTCCCATTGCGGAAACTTCTCGTCGAGCACCTTCTCGTAATTGACATTGCCCTTGTTAAGTGCCACCCGGATCTTTTGCCTGTGTCCGAAGCTGTTCTTGTCATTCATCCGCACGATTTCATATAATTCGGCGCTGATGATCGACGGGGTGAGGACCAGCCCCATTTCCTCTGCGTCGTATTCGCTGATATTCGCAGGGAATACGCAGTTGATATCCCCTTTTTTCAGCGCATCTATTGCTTCCTCCAGGGTGGAGAAACAGATGGAATCGAACCGCAGGTCACCGTTTTTGATGACGCTTGAGACATATTCCAGATACTCCTTCAGGGCACCTGTCAGCTTCCGGCTCTGTTCATCCCTGGAGCAGAAGGGCAGATAATTGTCCACATATCCGACCCGGATGGTGCCGTGGGATGCAAGCCACGCTTTTTCCTCCTCATTGAGATACAGATTGGTACCGGTGCTGTTGATGTACTTTTCATGCATCTGCTGATTGAAATACCGGTTCTCTTCATTGATCTTGTTGAGCGCAGCCTCCAGCTCTTCATAAAGATCCGGGCGCTGTCTGGTAACGGCAAAATAATAATCCGAGGAACCGATCTTGCAAACGGGCACGGCTTTTTCCGGGTCACCGTAGCCGTCGATGGTGACCAGCGCATCTAGCTCCTTATTCTGCACCATCGTGAACGCCTGTGCTTCGGGAACTGACAGCTCTATCAGTTCTGCGCTGATATGGTTCTTCCGGCTCCATTCCTGATACAGACGTTCCTGAATGGAATTTTTATTGACACCGATTTTCTTCCCGTTGAAGGCGGTATCATTTCCCTGTGTCAGCTCCGGGTTGTCAGGCGTGACGAAGATATAGTATTCCTCTGCGCCCATGGGATGAGAGGGGTAGAGCAGGTACTTTTTCCGATCTTCCGTATAGGAGATATCACCCATCATGTCAATTTCGCCCTTTTCGAGCTTCTCCAACAGCTCCGGCCAGCTTCCCTCCACATACTCATACGTCCAGCCGGTGTAGGCGGCGAGCTTCTGCTCGTAAATATAGTCGTAGCCGGAACGCCGTCCGTTCTCATCCTTTGAACTGACGGGGGATTCATACCAGCCGACACGCACTACCTTGCCTTTCACCTGTGCAGCCTGTGCAATCAGCGGCAGAGTCAGTACCGTTGCCATCACCATGCACAGTACGATGGCTGTCAGCCGTCTGATGCTGTGAATTGCTATTTTCATTATTTTCCTCCGGATTATCCTGCTTTCTGTTATCACATCTGAATGGCGTTATATCATCTACTGACATTATACCATGATTATTGTGATTTTACCACTTCTGAAAGATGCAAATTTATTCGTTTTCCGACACAGTTTTCGTGAAATAATGCAAATTCTCTGTGGAAAGCCGCATAAATCCGTGGTTGGAAATGAATACGCTTGAAATCTCCGCACGCTTTCGTTGATCCACGGTTCCATCACGGCCAACCGGGATGAAAAGACTGCCGCTTCTCTGGCAGGAGTCAGTCTTGATGCCGTGGGGGAGGATGCCAGGAATGTGCCACGGCAGCTTCTGCCGGGAGGACAGCCCCGAACCGTCATACGGGATGAGAGGATGATCATTCGGGAAAGGGGCGCAGTCACCGCACAGCACGGAGATTCATTTTGAACAATCCTTGCCTGAAAGTCTATGCAAATTCTTCATCAACAACAATGATACGTTCGTGTTTACCAATTGCTGCAAGACTGATTCCGCAGCGAATTTTGGAATGGGGTCCGGGGAAACCCTTTTTTCGCCGGAAAAAGTTTTCCCCGGTAACTGGCAGCTCAAAACTGATTACCGTGACCGCACAGAAAAAGCTCTTGTGATGTCTGATGACGTATGGTATCATGGAAAAAATCACAGAAGGAGACAGCTATGAAACGTTTTCTGAGTTCACGCATCAGGGTTTTCACCGCACTTGCCCTTTCGGTTACCTTGCCGGTATCACTGATATCCGGAGCTGCTGCAGAAACCAATAATGATGTGCAACGGAAAGCTGTACTGGGGGCCGCTCTGGGACTTCGATTTTACAATGGGACTCCTTTATCCGGAAACGGAAGGGTTTAATCAGTCGTATATGCCGTGGCTGTCCTATCTGAGAGAGTATGACCCTGCCTATCAGCAGATGCTCCGCGACCGATGGGAGGTTCTGGACGGTATCCTGGAGGAGATTCTCCGGGACGGCGGTGTTCTTGACCAATACATCCTGGAGCTGGAAAAATCGGCTGAGGATGACGAAATACGCTGGGATGGGTGGAAGAAACCACCGGGAAGGATATCCCGTGGCAGCCGGTATATGACGATATGGTATTTGTTCCCGAAAATGAAGTGAAACGGGAGGAGGAATCCTCCAATGATGACGAGGAGTCCGACATCCCTGAGGAGTCTGAGCAGTCAGAAAGCTCCCGGGAATCGGAGGTATCCGGACAATCCCAGGTATCGGAGAGAAGCACTGTTTCGGAGCAGTCTGCGTCCTCCGGTGCGGACAGTCAGCCCGAAAGGATATCCTCGGAAACGCCTGCTCCTGTGTCCGGTGCGGAAAACACTTTCCCCAGAACCGGTGACGGGGCTGCGCTGCCTGTGATGATGTGCTCGGTTCTGGCGTTGTCCGTGATGGCTGCTGCTCATAAAAAGAAACCCGAATAACCCTTTATGTGCCGTTCCAGCGTCTGACCGGTTATCGTCTCCGGATTCTCACGGGCCTGGCAGCATCCATCAGTTAACGATTGTTTCATCAAATGACCTCCGAACGGACATTGGTTCCGGACGGAGGTCGTTTTCTGTTTGTTGGCAAAAAACTGCCTGCGGAAAGGTTGTCCACAGCAGCCGGGGATTGCTTTTTCCTCCGGGAGAAAAATTCCCTATCGTCTATGGACATCGGATGAAAAATCTGTTACTATACTATTAGTTGTACATTGATTTGTTCCTATGGATGCCATAGGAATGTGAGGGTCACAGCATCATTAAGGCTGTGTCCGGAGGTGAACCTGTGAAAAATAAGCACAATAAGTCGGAGAATCATCAGAACTCCGTGAAAGTGAGCATCATCTTCAAGAGTGTTCTCGGCATCATCGTTCTGTTGGCCGTGTTTGCTGCTGTGGTCAGTGTGATCGGCTTCAACGGGCTGACGGATGCGTTGCTGTCGCAGTATGCGGAGGGGGCATTCCGGACAGCCAATACCGCTGCCGTTGAGATGGATGGCGATAAAATTGACGATTTCGCCCAAAGCGGCGGGAATACCAAGGAATATCTAACCACTTGGAAGGGATTGGATAAGCTGTGCAATGCTTCCGGTGTGACGTTTATCTATGTCATCCGTCCCGATCTGACCGATTACGCGCATATCACGTTTTTGTTTTCCACTGCCAATGAAAACTGTCATTACACGCGCTATGATTTCGGTTACGTCCGTGAGACGACCAATGATGAATACCGTGAGAAATACCGGAACCTGTATGAGGGGAAAACGACCCAGGAGCTTGTGATCCGGGATAAGGGCTATATTGAGACTGACCCGCATATCACATCCATGGTACCGCTGAAAGACTCTGACGGCAATACCACCGCCATCCTTTGTGTGCAGCGTCAGATGGAAAACCTCGTCAATGAGCGTAACAGCTACATGAACAAGGTCTTTCTGGCAACGATCATCCTGATGGTGACGGTCAGTTTCGTGCAGATCATTTATCTGTACCGTGTCTTCCTGCGTCCCGTGAAACGGATCACCGACGAGGCGAGCCGCTTTTCTCAGGAGAGCCATCCCTCCGAGAACAAGCTGACAGACTCCATTAAAAGCAGGGATGAGATCGGTGCGCTTGCGTCCTCTATCGACCGGATGGAGGTTCGCATCATGCAGTATCTGGATGACCTGACAAAGGCGACTGCCGAAAAGGAACGCATCAATACCGAGCTTTCTCTGGCCTCACGGATCCAGTCGAATATGCTGCCGAATACCTTTCCGGCGTTCCCGGAACGCTCTGAATTTGATATCTTCGCCGCAATGGATCCTGCCAAGGAGGTCGGCGGTGATTTCTATGATTTCTTCCCGGTGGATGACGATCATCTGTGTGTGGTGATAGCGGATGTCTCTGGAAAGGGAGTGCCTGCGGCGCTGTTTATGATGTCGGCAAAGATTATCCTTGCCAATTACGCCAAGATGGGGAAGACGCCGGCTGAGATTCTCAGCGACGCGAATACGGCTATCTGTGCCTGCAACCAGGAAGAAATGTTTGTGACGGTATGGCTGGGGATCCTGGAGATATCCACCGGCAGGCTGACCGCTGCCAATGCGGGACATGAATCTCCCGTGCTGAAACAGCCGGACGGCAGGTTTGCGTTATTGCCGGAAAAGCATGGATTTGTATTGGGCGGGATGGACGGCATGGTCTATCGGGATTATTCCATTGAACTGCAGCGCGGTGCCAAGCTCTTCCTTTATACCGACGGTGTTCCTGAGGCAACGAACGGCAGCGAGGAGCTTTTCGGTCTTGAAAGAATGGTGGAGGCACTCAACAAAGCGGCGGATGCCCCCGTACAGGAGATTCTGCGGACCGTCCGCAGGGAAGTGGACGGTTTTGTGGAGGAGGCAGAGCAGTTTGATGATCTGACCATGCTCTGCCTGGAATACCGCGGGAAAAAAGAAAAAGCTGACAACAGACAGGAGATGGAACGGACGTGAAGCAATCAATTCCGCTGAAAAGTATCTTGAATGCCCGGGAGCTGGGCGGTTATCGTTCAGATGACGGCCGGATGGTCAGAAAGGGCGTTTTGCTGAGAACTGCCTGTCTGGCAGGGATTGCAGACGAGGATATCCGCACGCTGCGGGAGGACTTCCGGTTGGGAGATATCGTGGATTTCCGTATGAAGATGGAGCTTGCGGGGGCTGAGGACCCGCCGATGGAGGGGGTGCGCTATACGCATCTGGATGTGATCGATATTTCCGGCTATCCCGAAATGTCGCAGGAGCTGCAGGTCAATCTCTCCGACATTGTCAGTATGTTGGAGCTGACGGAGAAAATGGGAATGCTGAACGAGAAAATGTATATCGGCTTTCTGAATGAGGAAATGGGCAGGAAGGCATTTTCTGGTTTTTTCCGTATCCTTCTTGCCGCCCCACCCGACAGGGCTGTGCTGTGGCACTGTACCAGCGGTAAGGATCGCACCGGTCTTGCGGCGATGCTGCTGCTTTCCGCTCTCGGTGTGGATGAAACCGTGATGATGGAGGACTATCTGCTTACCAATGAGTATAATGCCCGCCGGATTGCCGGTACCAGACAGGCAATGAAGTCAAGGGGCTATGACGATGCCTTCGCCGAGAAAGCAACACTACTGTTAGACGGTGTTGACGAGAGTTTTATGCGCAATGCGCTGGTCTTCCTGAAACGGCAGTTCGGTTCCGTGACAGGCTATCTCCGTGACGCATTGGAGCTGTCAGAGGATGATATTCTTGCCCTGAAGGAGAAATATCTGGCCTGACGCAGCCGGACACAGCTGCCCAGAGTTCCCTCCGCTTTTCCGGTTCTACACATAACAATACCGCCGGCAATCCGTTCTGGATTGTCGGCGGTGTATTTTTTGCGCTGACAGGAGAAAACTCCCGGTTCTTCGGAGAGGGGATATGACGTTACGGCAGCGTTTTCAGGAACGCCAGAAGTGCCTGACGGCTTGTCTGCGGCATCATCCGATAATGCTCCAGAACTTCCTTCTCCTCTTTCGTGAGATAGGATACCGCCTCATCTTCGCTGAGCAGCTCCGACAAGGATATCCCAAAGGTTCTGGCAAGCCGGTCAATGGTATCCAGAGAAGGATTGCGGTCTCCCCGTTCCAGGTCCCTGATGTGGGTCTCCGAAACACCGGAAAGCTGGGAGAGCTTATAGACGCTGTATCCCTTTGCGGTGCGGATCTGTTTCAGTCGGCCGGCAATGTCCATTTCCTTTTCCTCCTTGTGATCGTGTCCCTGAGAATACCTGTTCCGGCATGAGGGGACGTTCCTTACGAATCGTAGAACCGATGTCCTTCATCCGTCACCAGCCGCTCCGTTCTGGGATACTCGTAGATGTCAGGGTTACCGGCGTTCTCCGTGAGATAGTTGGCAAACCGTTCGGCGTACCATTTTGCCATGCCAAGATCGTGCATGAGATAATGACCGCAGTTCTCCGGTGATGTGCCGGGAACGCTCTGCGCATCCTTTACGGCTCGGAACGCACTGACAAGCAGCGGATGAATTTCCCGGGGGGAGCGGCTGCCCTTGAGGATCAGATAAAAACCTGTCAGGCATCCCATCGGCCCCCAATAGATGACCTCATCCTTCCAGTCGGGGTGGTTCCGCAGAAACGTGGCAATGATGTGCTCCAGCGAATGCATGGCCGCAACATCCACAGCGGGTTCCTTATTCGGTCTTGTGAGCCGGATATCATACGTCGTGATGACGCTCCCGCCGACCTGATCCATCCGGCTGGTAAAGATGCCCGGAACGATAGCGTTATGATCAACAGAAAAACTGGGGATTAAGTCCATCGTGTCATTCCTCCTGAGTAAGATAAGATATGCCCCATTATAATACAGAACCATGCAAAAATGAATATACGATTGCGTTGAAATTACAGCAATATTGCGTTCTTATCTGTCGGCTTATCCCTCAGCGAATTTTTGAAAGAGGTCCGGGAACTGGCAGGTCGAAGTGGATTTCCGTGAAGAAACATGGTTTCCCCTTGCCAAAACAAAAAAAGAATGATACGATAATAGCAGAATTTTTGCTCTGTGTGTGGCTTCGATCGTCTCTCTGGTGACAGTCGGAACCACCTTTTCTGGTGAAGCATTTTCAGGAGGAATTGCCATGCAGCATCTGATGACCGGTTTTGAAACCGTTTTCCATACCCCGCCCGAGGCGGCCTGCTTTGCTCCGGGCCGTGTTAATCTGATCGGCGAGCATACCGATTATAACGGCGGTCATGTACTGCCCTGTGCCATTCATCTGGGGATCCGCTGTGCGGCTGCCCGGCGTCAGGACAGGGTTCTCCGGTTTTTCTCCCGCAGCTATCCGGAGACGGGGGTGATTTCCGTTTCTCTGGACGCGCTTCACACGCTGAACTGCTGGGCGGATTACCCTGTCGGCGTGATCCGGTCGTTTGAGGCTTTCGGCTACCGGCTTCCCGGCGGCGCTGATCTCTATTTTACCAGTGATCTGCCCGACGGTGCGGGACTGTCCTCATCGGCGGCTCTGGAGACGGCTACCGGCGTGATGCTCCGGTACCTGTTTTCACTTCCCCTGACACAGCAGGAGCTTGCCGTGCTCGGACAGTTTGCCGAGAACCGTTTCATCGGCGTTAACTGCGGTATTATGGATCAATTCGCCAGTGCGATGGGAAAAAGCGGTCATGCGCTGCTGCTGGATGCCCATACATTGTCCTATCAATATGCGCCGCTGGGAGATGCTGCTCTTGTCATTGTCAACAGCGGCGTCAGGCACTCGCTGGCGGCATCAGCATATAATGACCGCCGGCGGGAGTGCGAAAGCGCCCGCAGTCTGATGAAGGTTCCGACATTATGCTCGCTGACCGAGGAGGATTTTGACAGCCTGTCCGGCAGGATTACGGACGGGAGCTGTCTGCGCCGTGCCCGTCATACGGTGACGGAAAACAGTCGTACCCTTGCGGCGGTTCAGGCTCTCACAAGAGGGGACAAGCAGGCATTCGGCAGGCTGATGAACGCATCCCACGCTTCTCTGCGGGATGATTTTGAGGTCTCCTGTCAGGAACTGGATTTTCTGGCGGAAACCGCACAGGGGTTGGCGGGTGTATACGGTTCCAGGATGACAGGAGGCGGGTTTGGCGGCTGTACCGTCAGTCTCATGGAAAGGGGTGCCGAGCAAGCATTTATTCCTGCCATTCAGGAGGCCTATCGTCAGCGCTTTCACGTCACACCTGCTGTGTATTCCGTGACTGCCTGTGACGGAGCGAAAATGTTGTCGCCGGAGCACACTGACGGTGCCTTCAGTGTGACATGATTCTTCCGTTGATTGTTCTGACAGATCAATCATACCATGTGATCTCAGAAAAACAAATATCTTGTTCAATCATTGTGCAGCAGCACCGGTGTTTTTTGGGGGTTGCTGCACGTTTTTTTTTTGCTGAAAAACGGTGATGTGATGGAAAGAAACGAGCAGCAAGCGATATCTCATTATTGTAAAAAGTTATCCAGCAAAAACTGATTATCTAACAACAATTTTTGCCAAAAATGAGTTTTTTTTGCTTTTTGTGGAAATTAAATAATAAATATGTTATAATGTAAAAGATTACAATAGGTGAACTATGTAAATG
>ONEU01000113.1 GCA_900316925.1 uncultured Eubacteriales bacterium | reverse complement strand
TATGTCGCTAACATCCGGCACGGCGGCTTACGCCGATTTTTTCTCTGTCCGCCGCCACGCCCCTTGACGGGGCGCTTGCAGGCTGTTTTTTCGGGTAATTCCAGCTCCGTTTTCTCTCAAATTACCCGTGCCTGCTTCCTTCTATGTGAAATCCCCGCCCAGTGCGGAGATATGTTCGGAAAGTACGGTGGCTTTCCGCTGTGAGGATTTCAATAGAGAAAGACAGGGACCGGCAAGCTGCCGGTCCCGTGTTACCAACGACTGCTTGACCTCCAATCATCCGACTATCTATCCTCGTCTACAACTGCAAAGAAGTAGGCACGCCGGCAAGCTGCCTGTCCCGTGTTACCAACAACTGCTTGACCTCCAATTATCCGACTATCTATCCTCGTCTACAACTGCAAAGAAGTAGGCACGCCGGCAAGCTGCCGGTCCCGTGTTACCTACGACTGCTTGACCTCCAATCATCCGACTATCTATCCTCGTCTACCACTGTAAAGAAGTAGGCACGGGTACTCTGGGTTGAGTAACAGTGCCATTAATTTTGGATGAAACAGCCGTCAAGCGCCCCTCATAAGGGGCGCGGCGGCGGTGGTAGAAAATTCACAGCCCTGCTGTGCCGTGCCGGATGTTAGCGAAACTGTACCCTCGCCTTACCACATACAGAGTGAGCGTAAGCGAACGGCAGCGTGACACGGGACCGGCAGCTTGCCGGCGTGCGCAGGCTCTGCGCTAGTTGGTGCGGTCACGGAGGGAGAGGGCGAGAGAGGAAAGGAAGGTGATGTCGGTGTCAAAGACGGAGAGGGCAGTAATGGCTTTGTCGGTCAGTTCACGGCTCAGACGGCGGCATTCCTCAATGCCAAGGAGGGAAACATAGGTGGATTTGTTGTTTTCGCGGTCGCTGCCGATGGGCTTGCCTAATGTTTCGGCGTCGGAAACGACATCCAGGATGTCGTCAACGATCTGGAATGCCAGACCAATGTGGGCGGCATATTCTTCCGCTGCACGCATCTGCCCGTCAGTTGCTCCTGCCGACAGACAGCCCAGCAGACAGGCGGCACGGATGAGCGCTCCTGTCTTTTTCTCGTCCATGATCCGCAGCCGCTCAACCGAGACCTGCTTGTTCTCACTTTCCAGATCAATGATCTGTCCGCCCAGCATCCCATTGACACCCGCACATTGCGCCAGTAGCCTTCCGGCTTTTACACAGGTGTCTGCACCGTTGAGGGTGACGGCTTTCTCCGATAGGACGGCTTCAAAGGCATGGGTCAGTAGTCCGTTGCCGCCCAACAGCGCGGCGGCTTCTCCGTAAACCTTGTGGTTGGTGGGCTTGCCGCGGCGCAGATCGTCGTTGTCCATGCACGGAAGATCATCGTGGATCAGCGAATAGGTGTGGATCATCTCTATGGCACAGGCAAAGGGCATGGCTGCTTCTGCACTGCCTCCGCATAATTCCGCAAAGCTCAGTACCAACAGGGGACGTACCCGCTTGCCGCCTGCCGTCAGACTGTATGTCATGGATGATACCAGCGTCTTCACCGGCTCGTTTCCCTGCGGCAGATAGGTCAGCAGCTCCTGCTCAATTTTACTTACATCATTTGTCATGTCGGTTCCTCCCCGGTTTCAAATTCGTCGATCTGTGTGATCTTCTGCTCGGCTTCCTGTAGTATCTGATAGCAGGCGGCGGAAAGATGACTGCCCTCTTCAAAGAGCTTCATGGATTCCTCCAGAGACAGCTCCCCGTTTTCCAAAAGGGTCACGATCTCTTCCAGCCGTCCGACAGATTTTTCAAAATCATGTGCTTTCATTCTGTTCGTTCCTCCTGATCTCCTCAACAGTACAGCGCAGCCGGCCGTCCGTGAGGACTATGGTGATATCATCGTGTTCGCTGACGGCGTTTGTCTCAGCGATGACACGATCCTCTTTTAACGCAATGGCATAGCCTCTTCCCAGTACCTTCAGGGGACTCAGCGCATCCAGCTTGCCGGCAAGGGCGGCCAGACGGGTCCGGCTGTCGGAAACGGCTCTTGTACCGGCGGCTCTCAGACGGCCGTGCAGCAGGTCGAGCTTCATACGGCGGAAATGGACGATCTCCTGCGGGGAACGCAGGACTCTTGCCGAAGCAGCCGTATCCAGACGGCGTTTCTCCTGATCGAGCTTCCGGCGGATCAGTTCACGGAGCTGTCTGCGGCGCTGCAGGAGCAGTTCATGGAGGACTCCCGGCTCCGGAGATACCAGTTCCGCAGCGGCTGAGGGGGTGGAGGCGCGCATATCCGCCACAAAGTCGCAGAGTGCAACGTCGGATTCATGGCCGACAGCCGATACCACGGGAATCTCCGACGCATAGACGGCACGGGCAAGAGCCTCATCGTTGAAAGCCCAGAGATCCTCGGCAGAGCCGCCGCCCCGTCCGAGAATCATCACATCCGCACAGCGCAGACGGTTGAAGCGCTTCACGGCCTCCGTCAGTTGGGCGGCAGCGGCATCCCCCTGCACCTGTACGGGGCACATCACGATCTCTCCCAGGGGATAGCGGCGCCGGAGGATGCGCAGGATATCCTGCACGGCGGCACCGGTGGGGGAGGTGATGACGCCGATCCTGCGGGGCAGGAAAGGCAGCGGCTTTTTATGGGCATCGTCAAACAAGCCTTCCTCCGACAGCTTTCTTTTGAGCTGTTCAAAGGCAAGATTCATAGCGCCGACACCGTCCGGCATCATATCCTCAATGATGAACTGATAGCTGCCGGTCACCTCATAGAGGGAGATGCTTCCTCTGACCAGCACCTTCATCCCGTCCTCCGGGCGGAAGCGCAGGGAACGGGCATAGCCGGCGAACATCACCGCCTTGACGGCACATTTGCTGTCCTTCAGGGTGAGGTAGATGTGACCTGACCGGTAGTGATCGGTCAGGTTGGAGATCTCTCCCCGCAGATAGACGTTTTTCAGGTGAGCGTCCTCCTGCAGGAGAGACTTGACATAAAAATTCAGTTGTGAAACGGTCAGTATATTCATAGCAATCACTCAAATCTGATCTGGCCGTCCTGTGCATCGGGCAGGTCAAAGCCCATGTGCAGACAGGCGGCTCTTGTGATACAGCGGCCACGGGGGGTGCGGTTCAGGAAACCGATCTGCATGAGATACGGTTCGATGACATCCTCGATGGTCACGGCTTCTTCACCGATGGCGGCGGCGAGCGTTTCCAGCCCCACAGGACCGCCGCGGTAGAATTTTACGATCGCCGTCAGCATCCGTCTGTCATTGGCGTCCAGTCCCAGCTCATCTATTTCCAGACGTTCCAGTGCCGTCTGAGCGGTTTCCAGGGTAATCACCCCGTCCGACAATACCTGGGCAAAGTCCCGCACACGCTTGAGCATCCGGTTGGCAATTCGCGGAGTTCCCCTGGAACGGGAGGCGATCTCCAGCGCACCGTCGGGTTCAATGCCGATATGCAGGATGGAGGCGCTCCGGGTGACGATCTTCGCCAGTTCCTCGGGGGTATATAGCTCCAGCCTGAGAGACACGCCGAAACGGTCCCGCAGGGGGGCGGTGAGCTGACCGGCTCTGGTGGTGGCGCCCACAAGGGTGAAATGCGGCAGGGGGAGGTGGTAGGAAGCCGCCATCTGACCCTTGCCGGTGACGATATCAATGGCAAAGTCCTCCATAGCGGGATAGAGGATCTCCTCGACTGCCCGTGAGATACGGTGGATCTCGTCGATAAAGAGCACATCGCCCTCGTTGAGGTTCGTCAGGATAGCCGCAAGGTCTCCGGGCTTTTCGATGGCAGGTCCGGAGGTGATGCGCAGGTTGACGTTCAGTTCATTGGCGATAATGCCGGAAAGGGTCGTCTTGCCCAGTCCCGGAGGACCGTAGAGCAGGACATGATCGAGGCTTTCATGGCGCTGTCTGGCCGCCTCGATAAAGACCGCTAAATTCTGTTTGGCCTTTTCCTGACCGATATAGTCGTTCAGGGTGCGGGGACGCAGGGGATTATCACTGTCATTGTCTCCCATGATCTCGGTGGGGGAGACGATCCGGTTTTCAAAATCGTATTCTTCCATAATGGGTTCCTTTCACGGCCTTACTGTTTGCCGATGGCTTTCAGGGTCAGGGAAATGATCTGCTCCACCGGCAGCTCCGGGTCAATATCCCGCATGAACGGCAGAACATCGTCGGGCGTATAGCCCAGGACAGCCAGCGCGCCTACCGCCTGGGAGAGATTGGCGCTTGCCGAAGCAACGGCCGCCGCCGGTATGCCCGGTTCCGGGGTTTCGGAGGGCACGCCCAGTTTTTTGATCTTATCCTTCATTTCCAGGATAATGCGCTGTGCCAGTTTATTGCCCACGCCGCTTGCCTTGGTGAGCATTTTGCTGTCGCCCAGTGACACCGCCAGCGCCACCTGTTCCGGACGCAGCTCCGAGAGGATGGCCAGTCCGACCTTTGTTCCCACACCGCTTACCGAGGTGAGGAGTTTGAAGCAGTTCATTTCATCGGGGGTGGAAAAGCCGCAAAGCTCCACCGCATCCTCCCGTACCAGCATCTGTGTGTAGAGACGGGTCCTTTCGCCGATTCTGGGCAGGCTGCGAAGGGTGTTCATGGTCACCATGCACTTGTAGCCGACCCCTGCACATTCAATCACCACACAGCCGGGTTCGCTGTGGATGATCGTTCCGTTGAGACTGTATATCATGGTATGTGGTTCCTTTCTGTTACTTGATGCCGTGGTATTTCTTGTGTAAATAAAACAGCTCTTCTCTGCCGAGATACTGTTCTCCGTCAAAATCCATGCGCAGGACATAGGGCATGAAGTCGATGATCCGCAGGAAATCTTCAATGCCGTAGTCGTGCTCAAAATAGTTGATGATAGTGGCCAGAGCCGTGCCGTGGGTCCCCACGAGAACGGTTCTGCCGTCAAAGCCGTGCAGGATCTCCCGTACAGCGGCGATATTCCTTTCCTGGGTAGAGCGGATACTCTCCCCGCCCTCCTCGTGGAAATCGTGGTCAGCCCACCGGCGCCGGAACATCTCATGGCTGTTGCTGCCGCCGCCGGGATTGTCGCGTTCCCGGAGACGTTCGTCGATGGTCAGGGGCAGCGACTGTGCCGTGATGAGCGGGGCGATGGTATCAAGACTGCGCCGGTAGGGACTGGATACCGCCGCATCAAACCGGATGTGTTCCAGTACCCGGAGAGCCTCCAGCCGGTCGTTCATGCCCTCCTCCGACAGCGGAAAGCTCCGGTTTGATCCCGTGCGGTAATCCGGCTGGGCATGGCGGACAAAGTATAGTGTGGTCATGTGGCACCTCCCGGTTGATTCAGCAGGGAACGCAGCGCCGTTCCCGAGCAGTGGGCATGGCAGATTGCGATGGCAAGGGCATCGGCGGTATCGTCAGGACGGGGGACCTTTTCTAATTTCAGCAGTCTTCTGGTCATCTCCATAACCTGCGGTTTATGCGCCTGACCGTATCCGGTGACAGCCATCTTCACCTGCAGCGGAGTATATTCGCTGATGGGGATATTGCTGTTTTGTGCCGCCAGCAGGATCACCCCTCTTGCCTCCGCCACCGCAATGGCGGTTTTCTGGTTATTCTGGAAGTACAGCCGCTCGATGGACAGCGCATCCGGGTCGTTCCGGATGATGACGGAAATCAGCCCGTTATAAATCTGCTGGAGTCTCTGGGGAAAGGGGGTATCCGCATCGGTAGTGATGGCGCCGTAATCCAGCGCGTAATAGCGGCCGCCGCTGAATTCGATCACCCCATACCCGACGATCGCATATCCGGGGTCTATTCCTAATATTCTCATACGTTTCTCTCCAAAAATCAAACATACTTTCGGCTTTATTTTACCATATCTTTTTCTCCCATTCAAGGCTTTTGTCGGCGGAGTCCCTCCGCTGTGTTGTCACGCTCTCGTTCGCTGGCGCTCACTCTGTACGTCTATGGCGGATAGTGCAGTATCGCTCACATCCGGCACGTCGCAGCAGGGCTGCGTGTTTTCTGTTTCCGCCGTCGTGCTCCGTCAGAGGGGCACTTCCCGGCTGTTGCTTCAAAACCATACCATTCATCACTCCACTATCACTACCCGTGCCTGTTGCTTTGCAGTGGCAGACGACTACAATGATTTCGTTTTTTTAGTCAGTCAGTCGCTGGTAATACGGGACCGGCAGCTTGACGGCAGCCGCTTTCGGGGGTGTCGGGGGGACTTTCTCGTGAAAGTCCCCCTGACAAAAAGAGAAAGGACACGGCAGCTGCAGCCGTGTCCGGGGAGGTTACTCGATATTGTGCAGGAGATTTTTGCACAGGAGGAAGATGACGAAGGAAACGAGGATGTTCCAGAGGAAGACCGGGACACCGATGACCGTGGCGGAGATGGCGGCAAGAAAGCCGTGCACATTGGAGAGCGCCAGCAGTCCGATGACGATGCCCGGAACCATGAGGATGACCATAATTCCCATATAGAAGGTGATGAACACGCCGCGGTTGCCGCTCAGACCGACAATGCGCTGCGCCAGGATATTGGAGGCAATATAGATACAGCCGAAGCTGCCGTATACCAGCGCGCACATCACGACGTCCGGCAGGAAGCCGCCTACCAGCAGCCACAGAACGGCATAAGAGACGGCACCGTCAATAAAGGGTTTGATGATACTGGTGGCTCCTGCCATGATGAGCTTGCGCACGGGACTGTCGGGAATGAGGAAAATGTAGGGCTTGTTAAGCTCCTTGACCCAGTCGCCGGCGGCGCTGAAGAAGAACTGGACATAGGAGATGATGACCGTCACCGCCATATAGATGATCGTCACGCGGTAGGGGGCACGGAAGAAGCCCTTCATGGCCAGACCGATCAGCACTGTTACCCCCAGCAGCACCACGGTGTTGATATTAAAGAACATAAAGCGGGAACGGCGGCTGCCCTCACGCAGGTGCTTGTAGAAGAGTGCCGAAGCGCCCCGTCCTTTGTTGATGCCCTGACGGCGGAGCCTGATGCGGCGGTTGCCCATCCAGTCGGAATCCGAAACCTTGCCGGTGCGGATATTGTCTTTAAACTCAAAATAGCTTTCGGCTCTGCCCAGGACATCCTCGTAGTAATCCAGACGGGTGAAGCAGAAGATGATGATGCTGAGCAGACAGCAGACAAGCAGCAGGGAGCCGTAGAGCAGGGCCTGGAAGAGATTGCCGTAGATAATGCCGAACACGAGACCGTGCATCCAGCCGACAATGGGGATGTACTGCAGGATATCCTGAGAGATGGCGGCATAGAGGTTTTCCAGGGTCATGCCTGCGGTGAACATATACACGGCCACCGCACCCAACGCAAAGATCGGCAGCAGATAGATCATCAGCTTGAGATAGAAGGACGCACGGGGGAAGGCACTGCAGATGCAGAACAGCAGCAGGGTGACCATCTGTACAATGAGCATCATCAGGGCGATGCCGCCGAAGAGATAGAGGGAATCAGCGGTGCTGAGCTCAAAGACCCGGATGCCGATACTGCCGTAGGCCGAGAAGCAGACCACCAGAAACAGCGAGGAAGCAAGCTGTCGTCCGATCCCGTAGGTCAGCACCCGTTTTTCGGAGATGGGTGCGACAAAGATATTGTTCACGTCACTCAGCCCGAAGAAGCTTGAGCCGGTGCTCAGCCCCTTGAGCATGATGGGGATACTGATAAAAAACAACAGAGCCAGATAGGCGCCGAAGAGGATGCGTTTGTCGGGAGGCTCGTCCATTGTGGAGTCCATGACGAAGCCCTGGATGACGGCATAGACCAGGCTTGCCGCAATGAAGCCGTAGACAATGAGCTTCAGGGGACTGCGGAAGGTGTCAATCACGGCGTTCTTGACGTTTTTCCGCAGCAGGTAGAGGATGGCTTTCATCCGGACACCTCCTCTTTGTCACTGCCGCCGCGCTCGGTGATGGAGAAAAACAGCTCTTCCAAATTCTCGCCGCTGCGTTCCACCGCTTTCCGTTCACGTTCGGCTTCGATCCTGCCGTTCATCATAATAAACACCTTGTCCCAGAATTCCTCCACGCTGTCAAGCATGTGGGTGCTGATGATGACGGTAGTGCCCTTTTCCTTCATTTCAAAGAGCATGGTTTTCAGTTCCTTGATGGCGTGGGGGTCAAGTCCCACAAAGGGCTCGTCAAACAGTACGACCTTCGGTTCAATCAGCAGGGCACAGCAGATACTGATCTTCTGCTGCATCCCCTTGGAAAGCTCCTTGCCCAGCCGTTTGCGTTTATCGGCAAGCTCCATGCGGGTGATGAGCTCCTCGGCTCTCTGCTCCCAGTTTTCCAGTTTATAGGCTCTTGCAATAAATTCCATGTGCTCCCAGACGGTGAGCAGTTCAAAGGGGGCGGGGATCTCCGGCACATAACCGAGGATCCGCTTGGCCTCCAGGCTCTTGTTGTTGAAGCCGTCGATTTCGATCTCTCCCTCAAAGCGCAGCAGACCGGCGATGCATTTGATCGCGGTAGATTTTCCCGCACCGTTGGGACCTGCCAGGACAGCAATTTCACCGTCCTGGATCATCAGGGAGATATTGTCATTCGCCACAAAGCGATGGTATTTTTTGGTCAGATGGGAAATATTGATCAATCGGAACACTTCCTTCATTTTGGATCGTTACAGATTGATTATACCATAATTTTGCCGGATAGGAATAGATATTTTGTTAATTTTACTGACATTTGAGATGCTATGATGCTTCTGCGGGGATTTCCTGATAGCCCTCCGGAATCGCAAAAACGGAAGGGTCCTTGACGGTATCGGAAACGGTGGTGAACAGGAAGGTGGTTTTTCCCTTGTCGGTTTCCAGGACCTCGGCATAGGGCTTACGGTCCTTGAAGTAGTAGGTGATGACGGCCTCCTGGAACGGATTGCTCTCCTGCTCATCGGCAGTCAGGCGGTATTTTTCGTAATCAAGGGTGGCGGCTTTTCCGTCCTCACTCAGCCGGAAATCGCCGGTACCGGAGCTGTCCAGATGCAGGTAATTCATCATGCCCAGATAGAGATCGGTAGTATAGAGCCTGCCGAAGGAATAGGCGTTATAGGGGTAATCCTGTTTCATATAGGTGTGGGCTTCGTCATCCAGTTTATAGCAGACCTTATTGTCGATGAGCAGATGGCCGGTCGTGCCGTCGGGCATCTGCATCATAAGCATGGCGCGGTCGGAGTTCTGATCCACCGCCACCTGATAGTGATAGGACATCCGCTCGGTTTCAGAGGACTGACGGTTCTCCGAAGACGAAGTGGAGTTAGTGCCTCCTTCCACGATCATCGTCACGTCGATATAGTAACCGGTGCCGTCCTGCAGCTTGCCGAAGGTATCCGTCAGCAGTTCGCCGAGGACTTCCTCTTGTGAGGATTCCTCCTGTGCGGCAGAGGATTCCGGCGCAGAGGAGGGTGCGGAGGATTCCTCCTGTGATGAATTGGAGCAGGCCGTCAGAACTGCCGGAAGCAGCAGACACAACAGGATACAAACAATTTTTTTCATAGTGACATTCCCCTTTCTGTGCCGTTATTGTAACACACACCCCCGCTATAGTCAAATTCTGTGCCTGATGCTATGACGCTGTAGACGAGAACAGGTATTCAGGTATGGAGGGGCAACCGGTCGCTGGTAATACGGGACGGGCAGCTCTTTGACGGGGTGCTTAACGGCTGCTTTATCCGGATTTTCAGCCACGGTTATTTTATCGGAAGTACCCGTTCCTGCTTTGTCCTGAGGGAATCCCCGCAAGCGTGATTTGTTCGGATAGTACGGCGGGTTGCTTGGCGCCGCGGGGATTGCAGCCGTAAGCTTATTATGAATAGTGCGCCGC
>ONEU01000086.1 GCA_900316925.1 uncultured Eubacteriales bacterium | reverse complement strand
GGAGCGGAGGACTGGGACGGCTTGCTCATCTGGGGAGCGGAGGACTGGGACGGTTTGCTCGTCTGAGAATTGGAAGACTGCGTCGGGAAACTGATCTCTGGAACGGATATCTGCGAAGGCAGACTGATCTCAATCTGTAATGAGGTCTGAGGAATACTGATTTCCGTGGGAACGGAGGTTTCCTGGTTACTGCTTTCCGGAGCAGAGCTACTACCGTTCTGATGGAAGATCGTGTCCAGTGTAACACCGGATATCAACCCATTGACCTGGTTACTATCGTTAGTATCTGACTGTGAGCAGCCGGTGGTCAGAACAAGGGAAGCCAAACAGGCGATCATAACAGCACGGATCAGCTTTTGTTTCATGTTTTCTCATCCTTTCACGATTCATTCAGGAATGACCGATGGATACAAACTTTTGATCCTATCTTAACATACACCACCCCCCTTGTCAATTGCCTCACAGCGTCGGCGGCGCCCCGCCCCTTGACGGGGCGCTTGCTGGCTGTTTTTTTAAATTTTTCAAGTTCCGTTTTCTATCATAGTACCCGTGCCAGCTTTTTTTAAAATCTTAATGCGCCCCCCAGCTTTCTTCTTTGAGGCTATCGTCAAAGTGAATGAACGATGTATAATTCAGCAAGGAAAAAAATATGATTTATTATATTGACAGAAGAAATATGTTGTGATATCATTTGATATGATAACCTACAAAATAGGTGGGTTATTCAGACTACTAAACCTACAAAAACTATCAAATAAATATGAGATGAATCGAGATGATCCTATGTTTTTTGGACTTGATCACCCAACCATCCGGCAGCATCTGACGCAGGCGGAATTTGGCATTGAGCGCGAGAGTCTTCGTGTCAGCGGAGACGGCAGTTTAGCGCAGACGCCGCATCCTTTTGACAGCCATCATAATATAGACCGTGATTTCTGTGAGAATCAGATTGAACTGATAGGGGATGTCTTTACTGACCCGGAGCAAATGAATGAACAACTCAGGGAGCTTCTGAAGATTGTCAACGGAAAACTCATCGAACGGGGAGAATTGCTGTGGCCGTTTTCCAATCCGCCGAGAATCAGCGGGGAAGAGGAGATACCCGTAGCGGAGTATACCGGCAGTCTTCAGAGTAAATCTGTCTACCGACGTTATCTGGCCCAGAAATACGGGAAGATCAAGATGCTGTTTTCAGGTATTCATCTGAATTTTTCTTTTGCTGATCCCCTGCTGCGGGCAGCTTTTGCCCAGAGTGGAGCGACAAGCTTTTCGGATTTCAAGAATCGGCTGTATCTGCGTCTTGCCGCCCGATTGACTCAGGCGGCATGGCTGGTGGTGTATTTGACGGCAGCAAGTCCGGTGTCGGATGCGTCCATCGGGACGGGCAGCAATGTGTATGCGTCCATCCGCTGCTCTGAACGGGGCTATTGGAACCATTTTACGCCGATTCTCGATTATACGGGTCTGGATCGGTATATCGGCAGTATCCGCCGGTATATTGATGACGGAAATCTGCGATCGGTATCGGAGCTGTATTATCCTGTCCGGCTGAAGCCCCGCGGTGCCAACAGTCTGGAGTCGCTGGCTGAAAACGGGATCAACCATCTCGAACTGCGGGTGATTGATGTGAATCCGCTTTCTCCCACCGGAATAATGACGGAGGATATCCGATTCATTCATCTTCTGATGTTGTATCTTGCTTCTCTGCCGGGGCAGGACTTTACCGATACCGAGCAGATCAGAGCAATCAGGGATGTGAAAAGCGCGGCAGTGTTCGACAATGAACCGATTCGTCAGCGTGCAAGAAATCTTCTTGCAGAGATTCTGTCCTTTGCACGGCAGTACGCTCCTGCCTATCAGGCGGCGGCAGAGTACCAGCTCCGGAAGACGGAACAAGGCAGGAGTTATGCCGAGATCATCAGTCAGCAGTACGGCACGGATTATATGAAAAAGGGATTGGAGCTTGCAAAAGCGTATCAAAGGAGTGCTGGCTATGTGTGAGATCTTCGGGGTGTCATCCCAAAATGATTTTACAGCCAATGGCTACCTCCGCACGTTTTTCAGCCACAGCAGCCATCATCCGCATGGATGGGGACTGGCCTGTCTGTCGCGTGAAAGCGCCCTGGTTGAGAAAGAGAGCATACGGGCATCTGACAGCAATTACCTGAAAGAGCGCTTGTCACAGGCGGTGAGTGCGAAGCTGATCCTGGCGCATATCCGGTATGCGACGATCGGTAATGTAGAGTACAAGAACTGCCACCCGTTCACCGCCAGGGATAATACCGGCCGCCGTTGGACGCTCATCCATAATGGGACGATCTTTGATTACCCGCCGTTGAACAGCTATGTGCAGAAGCAGAATGGGGATACCGACAGTGAGCGGATCATCCTGTATCTGATCGAGCGGCTGAATGAAGCGCAGAACAAGAAGGGCGCCAGACTGGAATTTGCAGAACGGTTTGACCTCTTTGATGCCATCATCTGCGACATGGCGAAGGATAACAAGCTGAACCTGCTGTTTTCGGACGGCAAGTATCTTTATGCACATACCAATTGCCGCGGAACGCTTTTTTATCTGACGAGGGAGAATACCACCCTGTTTGCAACCGTTCCTCTCAGCGAGGAAGCATGGCAGCCGCTTCCGTTCACAAGACTGCTTGCTTTTTACAAGGGAAAGCTGTTCCGGACCGGCACCAATCACGGGCATGAATACTTTGAAAGCGAAGAATCCATGAAGCTGCTGTATCGCATCTTTGCCAATCTGTAAACGGCTGACAGAAAACAAATGATGGAATAATGGATCGTATTGATAAATGAAGGTGAGAAACTATGACAAAAGAAGAAATCATGCAGGGACTGTACCGGCGCTATATCAAACCCACTGAAACGAAGCAGGGCACCTTTATCGGCGTGGAGATCGAGATGCCGATCGTCAATCTGGAGCATAAGGAAGTTGATTTTGAGATCGTTCATCAGCTGACATCGGCATTTCTCAAGGAATTTGGATTTGTTCCCACTGGTATTGACGAGCAGGGACACATTTACTCCGCCGTCAACCAGGAGAACGGGGATGTGTTTTCCTACGACTGTTCCTATAATAATATGGAATTTTCCTTTGGTAAGGAAGAGGAACTGCACACGATTCACGGACGTTTCCGTCGGTACTATGATTTTGTGCAGGATTATTTCAGACCTTACCATTACACGCTGACCGGTATGGGTATCAATCCGAACCGGAAGGTGAATAATAATATTCCGATCGAGAACGGCAGGTATAAAATGCTTTTCCACCATCTGTCTTCCTTCTCGAAATATGCCTGGCTACCCATGTACTTCCATCAGTATCCCCAGTTCGGGATGTTTTCCAGTGCATCCCAGGTGCAGCTTGACGTGACAAAGGAGAAGCTGCCCGAAGTGGTCAATACCTTCAATCAGCTTGAACCCGTCAAGGCGCTGCTGTTCAATAATTCGGTACTGCTGGGAGAGAACAAGGAACTGCTGTGCTGCCGGGATATGCTCTGGGAGAACAGCACTCACGGCATCAATCCTCATAATGTGGGAATGTATGACTGTGAGATCACCACTGTGGAAGACCTGCTGAATTATATCTCGACAGCAGCCATCTACTGTGTGGAGCGCGGCGGCAAATACCTTAATTTCAAGCCCGTGAACATCCTCGAATACTTCACCCTCGACCGTCTGACAGGGGAATATCTTGAGGACGGGGAGATCCGCTCTGTTACCTTCCAGCCGGAACCGGAGGATCTTGCCTATCTGCGGACATTCAAATTCGAGGATCTCACCTTCCGGGGGACAATTGAGTTCCGCAGTGCCTGCTGTCAGCCAATCCGTGATGTGATGACGGTTTCCGCCTTTCATCTGGGGCTGCTGCAGAAAACGGCAGAGGTAAAAGCCCTGATGGACGAGGATAACTCTCTTTATCACAACGGTTATAATGCAGCGGAACTACGCCGTCAGTTGGTACGGCGTGAACTGCCGGGATATATTAACCGGGACGGGATGTATGCGCTGACAAAGCGGATCCTTGATCTCTGCCGGCAGGGGCTGACAGAGAGAGGGTTCGGGGAAGAAATCTATCTGACCCCGCTGTATGAGCGTGTGGAGCGTCGGACAAATCCGGCAGAGACCATGCTGGAGCGCCTGGAAAGCGGCAGCCACATTGATGAAATTATCCGTGATTACGGCAGATAAGAGAGAAGGTAACCCACAGCCTCCGCAGGAAAGCTTGCGGAGGTTTTTCGCTTTTGGAGGTTATGACATCCGTTGATGCACATGAGAGGGAGGAACACTGTGTGCCTTGCAAGCGGATTGAACCTGTCCCGCAAAAGCAAATCGCGATGTATCTGCAGTCAGAAAGGCCCCCGCATGGATGGATATCCATGGGGAGGCCTTGTTGGGATCGTATGTCAGAGGTTTTTGAGTAATTCCGGAAGGTCACGGAACGCCTGCAGCTCCGGGACCTCCTGCTGAATGGTGCCGAATCCGTATGCGGCATGAATGAACGGCAGACCTGCTTTTGTTGTGGCGTCATAGTCACCCTGGATATCGCCGATATAAAAGGCACGGTCCAGATGGTTCCTTTGGGCAAGCAATGCGATATTGTCGCTCTTTTCAAGGAGGTTGTTGCCGTAGCATTCAATGTCGTCAAAGTATTTCCAAAAGCCGTAATGCTCCAGGAAGGCTTCGATATAGCCTTTCTGACAGTTGCTGACAATGTAGAGGGAATACGACTCTCTGAGACGTGCGAGAGTCTCCTCCAGCTCGGGATAAAGAACCCCGCCGTACTGCCGGAGAAAGTCATTCTCGTATTCACCGCAAAGCTCCAGCAGCTTCATGCGTTCGTCTTTCGGCAGATCGCTGAAAATGATATCGGCGAGTCTGTCCATTGTCAGCCCCATCACCTTCATTATGTCCTCTTGGGTGATCGGCGGTCTGTCGTAGCCCAGTTGCCGTACCTTTTCCGTCCAGGAGGCGGCTACATTTTTCGAGGAATCCCAGAGGGTTCCGTCCATATCAAAAATCAGTCCTGTTTTCATCAGCTTTCAACCATCCTGTTATAAATATCGTTCAGCTGTGCCCTGTCGTGGGGGAGCTCACTCAGGATGGTGATCCTACCCTGACGGACGGTGCGCGCCTTTTTCCACATATCGGCAAACATCTCTTCGGTGATGCCGTAGGACTTGGGGTTAAAATCGAGACCGTAGGTGTGGAAGAAGCTGATGAGCCCGTCGGGTGACTGCCCCTGGAAGGTGCAGGCAGGGATACTGCCGATGGCCACCGCTAATCCGTGGGAGATTTTAACATTGGGATAGTATTCCTCGATCGCGTGAGCAAAGAGATGTTCACTGCCGCTGCAGGGACGGGAAGAGCCGGCGATCTCCATCGCAAGTCCGCCCATGACCAGCGCTCTGGACAAAATACGGATGAACACACGGCTGGTCAGGTCTTTTTCGTCACAGTGGTAGACGGAATCATAACTCATGCGTGCCAGGGCGTATGCGAAGTCTTCCACGTTAGTGCCGGTTTTAGTGGCGGAGAGCTTCCAGTCATACAGCGCGGTATGTTTGGCGATGGTATCACCGATGCCGGAGAGCGTCTGACCGATAGGGGCTTTTGTAATCATATCGGTATCCACAATAATGGCAGTAGGAATCTTGCAGGCGATGGTTTTTCTTGCCATCCCCTCGGTTTCGAGAACCGAAAAGGGAGAGGCAAGGGAATCGTTACTCAGGGAAGTCGGCATACAGATGTACACGGCCTTGCTGATATGAGCGGCATATTTAGCGGTGTCGAGCACTCTGCCGCCGCCGATGCCGATAATGACCCTGATATCCTCGATACAGACCTTTTTGGCAATGGATACAGCCTCATCAAAGCTGGCGTTCCGGATCGCGAGGATCTCGGCATTACCGAAATCGCTGCTGATATCGGTAATTTTTTCTTTGTAGAGATCAATGAGGAACTGCTCGGAAACGACGAGAGTTTTCTGACCGATGATTTCGGGAATATAGCGCCTGACAATTTCATCCGAATGAAAAAACGCATCCTCTTCCACAGCCAGACAAATAGGAAGATTGAATCTTGTATGCTGGTTCATCTTTAATAGACCTCCGTTTTCTGATAGGATTGCATTTCCTTCTCGATTATATCACAGTTCCTCTCCCGATGCAATTCCCCCGGAGGCGGTGTCAGGGAAATCCGTTCTGACCTGCCAGTTACCAGGGAAAACCTTTTTCTGGCGAAAAAAAGGTTTTCCCCGGACCCCTTTCCATAATTCGCTGTCGGTAAACACTCACTTCTCATCGTTGTTGACGAAGAAGCTGCAGGGACTTTCAGACAAGGTTTTTACAAAATAGATTTCCGTGAGGCGGTGTCCGACTTTGTGCTGTCACGCTCCCTGACGGCTGTGTTTTCAGGTTCCGTTTTCTATCAGCGTACCCGTGTCTGTTGCTTTGAGGTTATTGATCAAAAAAGATGGTACGGTTATTGTCACTAATCTATACGGCAAGTATTTGTTTAAAAGGACGAAAATAGAGGAAAGACGGAGAATTATCTTTGCGGGATGCAGCCGATGGTGTCAATTGTGCTATAATTGTAGGCGGAAAATGAGAGGGAGGAACATGAACCGTATGAAGCAGAATGACAAGCGTATCGAGACGCTCAGCCATGAGAAACCGGTCAGGGCGGTGATAAAAATGGGGGTGCCGCTGATTCTCGGAATGTTCATCATGGTGCTTTATAATCTTGTGGACACCTATTTTATCGGACTGATGAAGGATGATTATCGGTTGGCGGCGGTCAATCTGGCGTACCCGGTGCTGATGATCAGTGTAGCGGTGGCAAACATTACCGGCACAGGTGCCGGAACGCTGATAGCCAGATGCTTGGGGGCGGATGATCGGGATAAGGCAAATCACACATTGACCACAGGTATCCTGCTGACGGTGATCAATTCGCTGATCGTCACGGCGGTGGGATTGGTGTTTCTGCCGGCCATCATCACCGGTCTGGGTGCGAAGGACAATACCTTTGAATACACCCGTCAGTATGTTGGGATCCTGCTTGCCGGAAGTCTGTTTACCATGGGTAATTATACCTTCGGACAGCTCCTGCGCAGTGAAGGGTCTGTGAAATACTCCATTGTGGGCATGATGGTGGGCACGGTGGTCAATATCGCGTTAGACCCTCTGTTCATTTTTACTTTCGGGATGGGGATACAGGGAGCGGCACTGGCCACCATTCTGGGTAACGGTGCCGGTATGGCGGTATCGCTGCTTTTCTATCTGCGGAAAAAGAGTCTGCTGCGGCCGGCCGTCAGATGGCTCAGACCGTCGGGGAAGATAGTCCGGGAGATATTCTGGGTGGGGGTTCCTGCCTCTCTTGAGACATTGCTCACTTCGGCAGCCTTTATCATTAACAATAATCTTGCCGTTTCCTATGGAGAGCTGACAGTTGCGGCAATCGGCATTGCGCAGAAGCTCCTGACTCTCGGAAATTATATCTATCAGGGCTTTGCTTCTGGAACGCAGCCCATTATGGGATACAGCTTCGGCGCGAAGAATTTTTCCCGTATGCTGCAGGTGCTGAAATCCGGTATCCTTGTAGTCAGCGTGACGGAACTGGCGGTTATGGCTGTCTATGCCGTGTGTGCCCCCTGGTTGATCGGGATATTTACCGATTCCGGGGAGGTGATCGAGATCGGCGCAAGGGTACTTCGCACGCTGATGCTGATATTGCCCTTTGTGGGAGCAACGTCCATGAGCCGGATGTCCTTTCAGGCGATGGGTAAGCCGCAGTATGCTTTCAGTATTACATTGGTACGGCAGTTATTTTTGTATATCCCCCTGCTGTTGCTGTTGAATTACCTGTGCGGCTTCAGCGGATTGCTCCTGGCACAGCCCATTACCGAGGTGATAATGATGGCAGTGTCGGTTTTCCTGCTGTATCGTGTCATCCGGAAGGAAGCAAAGAAATATGAATCAAAGAATACCATAGTATAAATAGAGGAGGAATCAGGATGGAGCAACAGATCATCCGTAAAAGGCTTGTATTTCACGGATGGGTACAGGGGGTAGGCTTTCGCTATCGGGCCTGTCATGCTGCGGATCATTTCGGTACAACAGGCTGGGTGAGAAACAACTATGACGGTTCTGTGACCATGGAGATTCAGGGAACAGAACAGCAGATCGACCAGGTGATTCTGGCAATCGAGCGGGGAACGTATGTCCGCATCGAGAACATGGAGTGTTATTCCATGGTGCCGGACCCGGAGGAACGTGCCTTTCGGGTGAAATCATAACATCAGGATGCAAGAGAACGGGACAGCCGCCTTCCGGTGACTGTCCCGATTGTTCATGTGTGTCGGGCATGACACTAATCTAACGGGTGAAAGTCCCGTCATGGGTAGTTACCGCCAAGTGTAGTGAACCGCAAGC
>ONEU01000162.1 GCA_900316925.1 uncultured Eubacteriales bacterium | reverse complement strand
TCCCCCGCAGCCTCTGTTTTGAGAGTGCCCCAGGATACCTTCGGCAGAGCCGTTATCAGTATCATCGCCGTAATCAGGAACGTGATTACAAGAAACAGCGGCTTTTTCAGTCTTTTCACCATCACAAATCTACCTCCGCATTCAAAAATGTGTTTATCATTATTTTCATTATTCTACATTCCGAAACCGTTCTGGTTTACAATTTATTCAAATGATATCATTTTTGTAACCACTTGTCAACCGCAAACTGTAAATTTTCCATAAAATCTCCCCTACTTTCCGTGTAAAATACATTTAATTTCCTTTGTTATTGGGTTTTTTCACACTTTCTGACTATCGTAGAAAATTGAGCTTCGTTTTTGTTGATTTTCACAAGAAGTGCTCCGGTAACTTCTTTATCAAAAAAATCGCCGTCACTTTGCCGAAAACCTCTTTACTTTATTTTCGAAAAATAGTAAAATGAAGATATATAACTAATTGGGGGATGTGATTCTCTTGTCGAAAAAACTGCGGTGGTTCGCATTGACATGTTTGTTGGGCTGTATGCTTCTGCTCCTGCCTTCCTGCAATACCAATACCAGGGAGGATGTGGATATCCGTACCTCTCTGTCGGTCAACGATTCCTTCTCCGGCTCCAGAACTGTGGTACTCACCTTCCCCCAGAGTGTCGTTTCGGCAGGCTCCGAGATGGAATCCAACCTCGATAAGGTGGTCCAGAAATACTGTCCTGATTCCATGAACTATGCCAAAAACTCCTCCGACGGCAGGATCAGTTACAGCTTTATCCTCAAGTTTGAATCCAAGCACGAATACGAAACCAAAACGTCCACCATCAGCGGTACCCACACCGTTGTAAGCTTCTCCAACCCCTCCTCCATTATGGCGCAGGGATGGAAGATGGAGGAGAGCTTCCAGAGTGCCGATCTGATCGGCTGGATCAGGGACGGCGCTGATAAAGAGGGCTTTGAGGGCTTTGATTTCACCACCTCCGAGTCCCAGACAAATGTCATCCTCAACGATGATATCCAGACTTCCCCGCCGAAGATCAATGTGAACTGTCTGACCGGACATCCCGTGCAGAAGATCAGCATGACCACCGTCAAGCAGAAAAATGTATTCGACCGCACCATCTCTTTCACGATCTCACAGTCCACCTTTGACAGTATCAAAGACAACATCGCCTCCTATTTCAAGGATATCACCGATAAGGCCGCCGCCTCTGCGGAATGGAAACTGGAAAACAATTCCTACATATACAATGTACGCTTTAACGATATTACCATGAAGGAGCTTTCCGGCTATACCAATAAGCTGCTCAATACCGTCTACGGCGAGGTTGACTATCAGGATAAATCCGTGGGCAGCACGGCGCTCGCCGAACAGAATTCCTTCACGGAAACCCTCGATTTTTCCAGCTATATCGGCAACAATAAGGGAAATGTCCCCGTCGAATATACCTACTCTGTTGACGGTTCATCCGAGCTCAGCGAATGTCAGCTTTATGACGGCAGCGAGTGGCACGCCGCTCTCGATCTGCTGGATACCAACCAATACGGCCATGTCTGTGCGATCAAGAGCACGGATTCCCACATCCAGCTGCGCATCAATGACGGCAAACAGTATGTCGCTTCCTCCATTGATATTGTCTCGACTCCCCTGGAAGAGAATAAACTCAAGAAATCCATTACCTTTAAATATGACATTGCTACCGGCGGCAATGAAGCCTCCGATTACACCAAGTCCTTCTTCCAGAATCTGAATATCGGTGCCGTGCAGTCCGTTGAGGGCGGCAAAAATACCTGTACCGTCACATTCAGCGGAACTCCCGAGGAACTCAACACCAAGCTCCCCACCATTTTCGGTGATAAGAATCTTATCAAGTATTCCAGTCACAACCAGTTTATGATGCTGCGTACCCTGAAACACTTCAGCGACCATATCGACCTATCCTCCCTGATCGTCGGAAAGAACGTGGATACGCCTGTCTATTACAGTCTTGCTGCGGAAAACGGCGATATCATCAAGACACTGAAATATTCCGCCAAGAATCCCGATACCATGCAGGAAGAGACGGTCACCTCCGATCTCTCCCGCGGCGAAAACGGTACCGTCAGCATGAAGCTGATCTCCGCCGACGCTGCCATGGAATTTGATATCTCCACCCCGAATGTCACCGAAATCGCCTTCTGTGCCATCATTGCAGTGATCCTTATTGTACTGGCAGTTATCCTCATCCTCGTATTCCGCAACCGCCGCAGCTTTACTGCTCTTGGCTCCGGACAGTCCTCCGGCGGACTTCCCGGGGGCGACAAGGAACTGGCTGTCAAAAAGAATAACGCCTCGATGAAGTCGAAAAAGGACGGTAACAAGTAATATGTACAAATTGTGTATTTTTGATCTCGACGGCACCCTGGTTAATTCTCTCCGGGATTTAGCCGATGCTATGAATTACGCGCTCAGGCAGCACGGATTTGCTTCCCATGAAACGGAGAAATACCGGATGATGGTGGGAAGCGGTATTTCGGTGCTGGCTGACAGGGCCATGGGCACACCGGTTCCTGCGGATGACGTGAAACAGGCCGTTCTCCGTGATTTTTCCGGCTACTACAACAGCCACTGCCTTGATGCTACCAGACCATACGACGGCATTGTGGAGATGCTGGAAAAGCTCACCGCTGACGGGATCCGTTTCGCGGTGAACTCCAACAAGCCCGATGCATTTTCCGGATATATTGTCAGGTCCCTCTTCCCCGATCTGCCGTTTGCCGCCGTGGTGGGAAAGCGTGACGACCTGGAACGCAAGCCGGCTCCTGACGGTATCTTCGAGATCCTTCGTCAGACAGGTCTCCGGACAAGCGACTGTATCTACATTGGTGACAGTGATGTGGATGTCTATACAGCCAAAAATGCCGGCGTTGCTTTCTGCGGCGTGAAATGGGGCTTCCGCTCCTCCCAGGAACTGCAGCAGGCAGGCGCTGACAGGATCGCCGAAACCCCACAGGCGCTTCTCTCTTATATCACCGGATCATAACACTTATGACTGCCGCATAACAGACTGCTCTGTTGTGCGGCAGTTTCAGGAAGGAAGGAAAAATATGCCCGCACCAAAGATCAATTATCAGCTGGCGCTTGACAAGACCCTGGAACAACTGGTCAGGGAAAACCGCCGTCCCCGCCTGCTGCTTCATGCCTGCTGTGCACCGTGCAGCAGCTATGTGCTCGAATATCTGACGCAATACTTTGACATTACGGTTTTCTACTATAACCCCAATATCTCTCCCGAACCGGAGTACCGTCACCGTGTAGACGAGATTCAGCGCCTGATCCGGGAATTGTGCCCTTCCGTCCGATTCATCGAGGGACGGTATGAGCCGGAACGCTTCTATGAAATGGCAAAGGGACTGGAACAGGAACCCGAACGCGGCCTTCGCTGTCACAAATGCTATCGTCTGCGCCTGGAAGAAAGCGCAGACGCCGCTCGTGACGGGGGCTTCGATTATTTCACCACAACGCTGTCCATCAGTCCCCAGAAGGACAGTGCCGTGCTGAACGCCATCGGCAAGGAGGTCAGTGATCTCTGCGGAGTGCCCTATCTGTTTTCGGATTTCAAAAAACGCGGCGGCTACAAGCGTTCCATTGAGCTGTCCGCACAGTTCAGCCTGTACCGCCAGAATTACTGCGGCTGTGTGTTCTCACGCCGCTGAAAATAAAAGCTGCCGCACCATCTGATGCGGCAGCTTTTTGATAGCCTGCGAATTACCGGTTATTCTGATATGTCCTGAAGATGCGGGTAAGATAGTCTGAAAATGACATATTATACTTATCTGAGGAAGAGAAGACTCCCTCCAGGCTGAAACGGCCTGCTTCCTTCACGTTGCCAAAGCTCACGGAAGGATTCACAATATCCTCATAATGCGCCTTTGCCTTCTCATAGACACGGTTGAAGCTGTCATTGCTCCACAGGGAGTATTTCGAGATCTTTTCCAGCTCTGCTGCAAAATACGACCAGCAATAGTTATTGTCGGTGATAGCCAGTTTGATGAGCGGATTGGCCTGTTCCTGGTGCGCACCGACGGCAGCCAGCGTATAGGGAGACACGGAGGTCATTCCGGCGCCGTCCGGATTGAAGCCGCGGGTAATGCCCAGGGTACGGTCATTATCATATACAATGAAAATTGCTTTTCCGGTGTCCTTGCGGAAATACAGGAAGTGGTTGTTGTAGTTGCTGCGCATATCATCCGGGTCGCCGGCAAAAAAGCTGGCGGCAAGGAATTTTGAAAAATACTGGGTGTCCACCACCTGTTCAAACTGCTCCTTGCTGGGATTGTGTGAAATCACATCCAGCAGGTTTTTCAGGGCGCTGTGGGTGGAGGTCTTCTCGTTGGTTTTCAGGTCGAAATTATACTTCGTTCCCTTATCCTTATCGAACACGCCGTAGGTCACTTCGTTTTTCCGATAATTACAGGGCTTCATCGTCCAGCCGCATTTGTAGAGGTCGCCGCCCAGGGCAGACTGCGGCAGGTTCTTCTCCAGGAAGATCTCATCTACCGGCTCATAGAT
The DNA here is from genome assembly GCA_900316925.1 of uncultured Eubacteriales bacterium. Classification (GTDB taxonomy): domain Bacteria; phylum Bacillota; class Clostridia; order Oscillospirales; family Acutalibacteraceae; genus UBA1213. Next base: position 779 of record ONEU01000162.1, on the reverse strand, counting down.
CTTCACCAGACCATAGTTGCTGCCGTTGAACGTCAGTTGGCTGAGATTCTGCCGCTGCACCAGCACGCCGGTCTGCCGGAACATCTCGGCAGCATAATACTCCCGGATATGGGTGTCATCGTAGATGCTGTTCCATTTGACATCCAGCTTTTTCAGCGTCGCAAAGCGGCGGTTCTTCCGTGCCTTGCGCTCCTCCTTGCTTGTCCAAACCTTCGCCTCACTGCCGTAATAGTTCTTATCGTCAAAGGTCTCGTTGAAGCTCAGCTTATAGTGAGACAGATTCTGCTTGCCGTTCTTATCGTAAACAGGCACTAACGACATATTGCCTTTCAGACGGATGCCCACCTCTTTGATCTCATACTTCTGATTACCCACGGTGATCACTACGTCTGCCTTCCGGTAGATCGGAGATTTGGAGTTGATGCGGTGATACTTTTTGTAATCCGCCTGGAGCTTATCCAGTTCCTCCTGGCTGATCTTCACCTCTACATTCAGCTTGTTCTCAAAGTTGAACAGTTCATTGTACAGCGAAATATCACCGATTGACGTGTTGCTGACATCCGGCTTCGGGTCAGTCGTGGGGGTGCTTGTCTGCTGCGGCTGACTGCTTTGCTGAGACTGGCTGGTCTGCTGCGGCTTGCTGCTCTGCTGAGACTGGCTGCTTTGCTGGGACTGGCTGCTCTGCTGGGACTGGCTGCTCTGCTGCGGTTTGCTGCTTTGCTGAGACTGGCTGCTTTGCTGCGGTTTGCTGCTCTGCTGGGACTGACTGCTTTGCTGTG
>ONEU01000201.1 GCA_900316925.1 uncultured Eubacteriales bacterium | reverse complement strand
GGGGAACCGGCAGGGAAAAACGAATTTCCCTGCGTGCCGGATGTCAGCAACATAGCAGCTTTGCTATGAACGAAAGCGTGACAAAGGGGCGCACTTTTTACTGTACATTTGAAGGGGTTTGTATTATAATAAAAGGGTATTCTGGAAAAGGAAATGATGTGACATGAAATTTTATGCTGAAAAATTTGATGTGGCGGTGATCGGTGCGGGTCATGCCGGAATTGAGGCAGGACTGGCAGCTGCCAGACTCGGCTGTCGGACGGCAGTCTTCACCATCAATATGGACGCCGTGGGAAACTGCCCGTGTAATCCCTCGATCGGCGGAACGGCAAAAGGACACCTGGTCCGGGAAATCGACGCTCTGGGCGGTGAAATGGGTAAGGCCGCCGATGAATGTTTTCTGCAAATGAGAATGCTCAACCGCGGCAAGGGACCGGCCGTCCATTCGCTGCGGGCACAGATCGACCGGCGCGCTTACAGTACCCGGATGAAGCATACCCTCGAATTACAGGAGGGGCTGGAGCTCCATCAGGCGGAGATCACCGCACTGGAACGTACTTCCGACGGCTTGTGGCTGCTCACTACCCGGCTTGAAGCACAATATACCGCCAAGGCTGTTATTCTCGCTACCGGAACCTATCTCGGCGGCAGAATCTATGTGGGCGATGTCTCCTACGAGAGCGGTCCGGACGGGATGTTCCCCGCAAAATACCTGCCGGATTCCCTCGAAGCCCTCGGCATGACGATCCGCCGCTTTAAAACCGGTACCCCCGCAAGAGTGCTCCGCTCCAGCATCAATTTTGACGGACTGGAGGAACAATGCGGTGATGAACCGGTGGTTCCCTTCTCCTATGACACCGATGTTCCCGGCGAAAATAAAGTGACCTGCCACATCAGCTGGACAAATGAGAAAACCAAACAGATCATTCTCGACAATATCCACCGCTCTCCGATGTACAGCGGTAAAATTGAGGGGATCGGCCCCCGCTACTGTCCCAGCCTGGAGGATAAGATCGTGCGCTTTTCCGACAAGAGCCGACACCAGCTCTTTATCGAACCCTGCGGTCTCGATACCGAGGAAATGTATTTGCAGGGAATGTCTTCGTCCCTGCCGGAGGATGTCCAGCTCCAATTCTATCACTCCATCAAAGGTCTGGAAAACTGCATTGTCATGCGTCCTGCCTATGCTATAGAATATTTCTGCGCCGATCCCGTGCAGATGAACAGCACCCTGGAATTTCGTGAACTGCCGGGCCTCTACGGTGCGGGACAGTTCAACGGCAGCTCCGGTTATGAGGAGGCAGCCGCACAGGGACTGGTGGCAGGTATCAACGCCGCACTCAAAATTCTGGGCAGAGAACCGCTGATCCTCGACCGTGCCGGCTCCTATATCGGAACGCTGATTGACGATCTTGTCACCAAGGGCTGCAACGACCCTTACCGCATGATGACTTCCCGCAGTGAGTACCGGCTCATTCTCCGTCAGGACAACGCCGATACCCGTCTCACACCCATTGGCAGAAAAGTCGGCCTCATCACCGACGCCCGCTGGGAGAAATTCACCCGCAAGCAGGAGCTTTTACAGGCAGAGCTGGAACGCATCCGCAAAACCGTTATTTCGCCGTCTGAAATGCTCAACCGGATTCTCGCCGAGAATGAGACGACACCTGTCACCACGGGAGTCCGTCTGGTGGACCTGCTGAAACGTCCCCAGCTGGATTACGGCAAGCTCTCCCCCATCGACACCACCCGCCCGATCCTCGATCCCAACATCCTTGAACAGGTGGAGGTAGAGATCAAATACGAAGGCTACATCAAACGGCAGCTCATCATCATTGACCAGGTACGCCGTTTAGAGAAAAAGCTCCTGCCGCCGGATATAGATTACGCCGCCATTGACGGACTGCGCCTGGAAGCCCGTGAGAAGCTGAATAAGGTGCGTCCGGAGAATATCGGACAGGCGGGGAGAATCTCCGGCGTGAGTCCGGCGGATATCTCGGTACTGGTGATCTATCTGGCGTCACTCAAAAACAAACAGGAGGTATCAGCGGATGATCAGTGAGCTTTTAACTACCTGGTGCCATGATAACCAGATTGCCGTCACCCCCTCTCAGACAGAGGCATTTGAGACCTATGCAAAGCTCCTGGTCTCCTGGAACGAGAAAATGAACCTGACTGCCATTACCGAAGAACAGGAAATTGCGGTCAAGCACTTTATTGACAGTCTGACGGTACTCACCTGCTGTGAGATCCCCACAGACGCAAAACTGATTGATATCGGCACGGGGGCAGGATTCCCGGGCATTCCCCTGACGATCCTGCGGCAGGATATCCGTCTCACCCTGCTGGACAGCCTGAACAAACGGCTGGTCTTTCTCGGGGAGGTCTGTCAGCAAATCGGTATCCATGCCGAGCTGCTCCATGCAAGGGCGGAGGAATACGGACAGAAGGAGGGCTACCGTGAAAATTATGAGATAGCCGTTTCCCGGGCGGTAGCGAACCTGCCGGCGCTGTGTGAATACTGCCTGCCGTATGTCAGGACGGGCGGCAGATTTATCGCCATGAAAGGACCTGACGGCGCCAACGAACTGACCCTTGCCGCAAATGCGATCAGGCTGTTGGGCGGCAAAACGGAGGACATCCGCACCCTCACCCTGCCCGACGGCAGTGAACGGACGATCATCGTGATCCGGAAGGTCTCCCCCACCCCGGCAAAATATCCCCGCCGCGGCGTCAAAATTTCAAAATCACCGTTGTAAACAGGATCATCCCGCGGCGTAGCGTCTCCTGCGTTTTCCACCGGGACAGCCGGAAATGTTGATAACTGTCAGGCACAGTCTCTCTGAGCAGAGCGGCTGTGCCTGATTTTTTTGAGAAACATTCCTTTCCGGAAATCCCCGATTTGACAAAAGGTGCGGGAAAGGTGTGATAGAATAGAGAAAAGAGAAAGGAGAGAGAGCTTTATGCTGATCAGTATTAGAAAAGAAAGAAGAATCGTAGAAATCCCGATTGTGCAGATCAGACCCTGCAGAACACAGGCAAGGAAAAACTACAACGAAGAGCAGCTCCGGGGACTGGCGCTGAGTATCCGGCAAAACGGCATCCTCCAACCCCTCACCGTGCGGAAAATCAGTCAGGTGGAATACGAGCTGCTTGCCGGAGAGCGTCGGCTGCGTGCAGCAGCCATGTGCGGACAGAAAAAAGCACCCTGCATCATCATGTCCTGTACCGACAGTGAAGCGGAGATCTTCTCCCTCACGGAAAACCTGCAGCGCACGGAACTGAACTTTTTTGAAGAGGCCCGTGGGATCACGGCAATGATGTCGGCGTGTCATATCAGCCAGCAGGAAGCTGCCAGACAGTTAGGGACCCAGCAGTCGGTAATCGCAGGAAAGCTGAAGATGTTGGCGCTCACACCGGAGGAGCAGGAGATCATCATCCGGTTCCACCTCACGGAAAGGCACGCCAGAGCGCTTTTGCAGATCGACAATCCAACGGAGAGACGGTTCGTCCTGAGTGAAATTATTGAGAAGAGCATGAATGTCACCCAGACGGAGCAGTACATTCATCACTACCTGTGTCAGACGAAATCGGAAAAACGACAGCACCAGCGTCAGAAGGCGATCATCAAGGACAAGCGCATTTTTGAGAACACCATAACCAACGCTGTAAAGGTTATGAACAACTTTGGCATCACCGCCATTGCCACCCAGACCGAAACCGATACCTACATTGAATACCTGATCCGTATCCCGCGCCGATCATCCTACTCCCAGAACCACGCTGCCGTTCGGTGACATTCCGGACATCCGGCAGTCGAGAATATGTCTCATAAAATTCAGGCACGGATATTCGTTCTGCCTGCCAGTTTTCCCCGGACCCCTTTCCAAAATTCTCTGAAGGATATCTCTGGCAGCATAGCTTTTTTTAATTGATTTCCGTGGGCACGGTGACTTTGTATGGAGTCACTGTGCCTGTTTTATTATCCAAGCTGCCGACAAGGACGAAACCGGATTTCGTTTTCAACATTATTCTGTCTGTCGGTGAAAAACTTTCCGGAAAGATAAATCAGATTTGTATAGTATTATCACAAAGTATCATGTGATATATTATTACATTTACAGATAAAAATAACCCTGCCTGTAGGTTACAAGCAGGGTGAAACAGGTTCAGGAAAGTGAATCGTCAGACTTCTTGATCTCAATACGGCCGTAAAGGGAGGTATCGGGACGCTCGTTGATGCTCTCTCTCACAGAGGCAGATGCATTGTCGTCCTCAAAGGTGCTGAACATACTGTCCTGGGGATGACTCTCATCCTCGGAATACTGCCGTCTCTGATAGCCGGTGGTGCGGGGCTTGCGGTTATAGGAGCCGTCCTTGTTGAAGTTGCTGGAACGGCCGCCCTTGCGGTAACCGCCCTTGTTATAGGAGGGCTTATACTCCGGGTCAGGTCCGATCACCACATGACGCTGCATATTTTCGCCCTCACTCCAGGAGGTAGCGCCTCTCACCTTCTGTACGGCTGTGTGGATGATCCTTCTCTCATAAGGGTTCATCGGCTCCAGAGAGGTCTTTGCACCGGTCTTGAGCGCCTTGAAAGCCAGCTTTCTACCCAGAATCTCCAGTGTCTTCTCTCTCTTCTCACGGTAATTGCCGATGTTGATGGATATTCTGTAATAGCCCTGGTCAATGTGGTTGGCAACCAGGCCTGCCAGATACTGCAGTGCGTCCAGGGTCTCACCTCTGTGACCGATGATGAAGCCTACGTTTTCGCCTTCAATGTTGATGACGGCACCGCCTTCCACCTCTTCGGCAGACATCTGGATGTCCGTCAGCCCCATCTTGGCAAGGATATCTGACAGATAAGCCTGGGCGCTCTCCAGGGGCGTCACTTCGATGTAGGCTCTCACTTTAGCGGGACTGCCGCCGAAAAGACCGAACTTTTTCTTTTCAGGCTGCTGCAGGATCTCAAAGCTTGTTTTCTCAAAATCGGAGCCGAGCTCCTCACAAGCCTTTTTTTGTGCCTCTTCAATGGTATCGGCACAGGCAATGGTTTCACGAAGCATGATGTTTCCTCCTGTTTTTCCTGTTATTTACGGGATTTCTTTGATTTTTGGCTGTTCTTTTTTGCATACATTTTTGCTTTTTCATTCTGCTCGTTCTTAGCTTTGGCAAGTTCGGAGGGAGCTACATAGTCAGGATTATCCACAAAGGCGACTTCCAGTTCCTGCTGACGCCTGAGCACCACTCTATGCGCCTCGTCACGAGCCTCAATAATACTGGCATTATAGAAAATATTCAATAACAGCGACTGTACAAAACCAAGCACGGTGGAAGCGATCCAGTAGAAGCCTACAGCACCGGGCACATTAAAGGCGAGCCAGGCGGAGAACAGGGGCATACCGAAGATAAAGATCAGCATACAGCCCTTCGTCTGTGTACCGTTCATTTTCTGCATCACGATCATGCTGAGCACGGAGGTAACAAAGCAGAGCACGGGGATCATCCACAGCATAGACGCAAAGGAGCTGCCGTTAGGCGTGCCGAGCAGGTCCCAGCCAAGGAAATTAAAGCCGTTGGCAAACTCGTTGATCCTGGAGGCCTCGCTGTCGGAGAAAAGCGGATTGCCGCTGCCGTCAACAAGGTACTTCTGCAGGGCATTGAAATACTTAACCACATACATCTCACCATAGTTACCGCCCACGGTGGTACCCATACCGGGGATGGCGGAGAGACTCTGCAGCACGGCAGTTACCTTGCTGCCGGCAATATGCAGGGTATTGGTCAGGGGGTTGATGACAGAATAGTACACACCGAGCATCACGAACATCGGTGCAATCATCGGCAGACAGCCGGCAGTAGCGCTGACATTTTCCTTCGCCATGAGCTTCTGCACTTCCTGCTGGGCTCTCATACGGTCGTTGCCGTAGCGTTCCATAATTTCACGCTGTTTTTTCTGGAACCTGGCATTGGCGGCCATGGAGCGCTGCTGTTTGATTGAAAACGGCAGCAGCAGGAGCTTGACGATCAGGGTAAAGATCACGATAGCAATACCGAAATTCTTTACCACATAGAAAGCACCCCAGAGAATATATCCGAAGAGGCTTCCTATCAGATTAAACACTTGCATCATTGGGTAAAAATCATTCCCTTCATGGTGATCAGAGCATATAGAAACCGCAGAAGCGGCGAATCATCAGATTCAGGAGTCAGAGAGACTCTATGATTTGGGTCGGTTCCGAAAATCGATCCTTTTAGGCTTTTTCCTTTTTTCCGGCACAGGGTCATAACCGCCTTTCGAGAAGGGGTTACAGCGCAGGATCCTCCATACGGTCATAAGAGTGCCCCTGAGGGCACCGAAGCGTTGTATTGCCTGGATACCATAGACTGAGCAGACGGGATAGTATTTACAGGACGGAGGAGTACGAGAAGAAATATACTTCTGATAGAACCTGATAAGCCAAATAAGCGGGCGCTTCATTGTAAAACACCCGCATCCTTCAGCTCTTTTTTCATCGCCCGCAGAACATCGGTGCTTTTGACGAAGGGAGTTTTTCCTCTTGCCACAAAAACCAGGTCAAAACCCGGCTTCACACTGTCGGAAAGCTGTCTGAAAGCCTCCCGGATGATCCTGCGGGATCTGTTTCGCAAAACGGCCTTGCCGATCTTCTTTCCCGTGGTGATACCGATCCTCACCGAACCGCAGCGGTTCCTCATCACGTATGTCACGAGCAGCGCGGAGGTGTAGGCTCTTCCCCGGGAATAAAGACGGCGAAAATCCCTATTTTCTTTTAAAGTGACGATCTCACTCAAAGCAATCAACTTCCAAAATCAACAAATTAAAGACCGTTTGCCTCATCTGAAATGGCTGCCAAAGGCGGCAGAATCAATAGGAAAGTCTCTTTCTTCCCTTAGCTCTTCTGCGGGACAGCACTTTTCTGCCGTTCGCTGTTGACATTCTCTTTCTGAAGCCGTGCTCCTTTTTTCTGTGGAGCTTCTTAGGCTGATAGGTTCTCAGCATAGAAAATCCTCCTTTCACACAGACCGCAGGGATCTGCGAGTATCCAAGATATAACCTTGCAATGTAAAATTATAACCCACAAGAGGGGCTCCTGTCAACAAAAAAATTTAAAATTTCCGAATTATTTGGGAAAAAGCAAATTCCAGAGGGAAAAATATTGGTCCCGGAAAGACTTTTTTCCACCATCCTCTGAAGGAATGTTAAAAACTATTTGAAATATGAAATGCTTTGTGTTATAATAGAATATGTATAAGTGTGCATTGCGGGAGGAGCGCGGCTCGGAACAGAGTCCCGCAGAATCAACAAAACAGGGGGAAGTCAGATATATGGATTCATTCAATGAAGCATGGGATATTATCTGTGATTACTGCAAACAGCGGATCACGGATGTAGCCTATAAAACCTGGATCAGCAAAATCGAACCCGTCAGCCTTGACTTTGCCGAGGGCAAGGCCACATTGATGGTGCCGGGAGATTTTCACAGACAAACCATTTTAAGAGGATATATGCAGCTGCTCAATGAAGCCTTTGCAAGCGTCTTCGGAGAGGGCATCCAGATCTGTTTTACGGTGCCGGACGAGATCGTGGCAAAGGAACAGGAGCAGAGCGAGACTGTCCTGGATAACGATTACGAATTTACATTTGATACTTTTATAGTAGGCTCTTCCAATAAGTTTGCACACGCGGCGTCAAACGCGGTTGCGACCAATCCGGGAAAGTCTTATAACCCGCTGTTCATTTACGGCAATTCAGGACTGGGCAAGACGCATCTGCTCTACGCCATCAAGAACGAGATCCTGAAGGAAAGTCCGGAGAAAATCATCGTCTATGTGAAGGGCGACGATTTTACCAATGAACTGATCGAGGCCATCCGCCTGAACACCACCAGCCAGTTCCGGCAGAAGTACCGGAAATCAGACGTGCTGCTGGTGGACGATATCCAGTTCATCGGCGGCAAGGAGTCCACACAGGAGGAATTTTTCCATACCTTCAATACGCTGTATGAGGCCAACCGTCAGATCGTGCTGACATCCGACCGTCCCCCCAGAGACATCAAGACCCTGGAGGAAAGACTGCGCAGCCGGTTTGAGTGGGGCCTGATTGCCGACATCCAGCCGCCGGATTTTGAAACCAGGATTGCCATTATCAAAAGAAAGGCGGAGCTGCTGGATCTGAACCTGCCGGATGACGTCATCGAATATATCGCCACCCGCCTGAAAACCAACATCCGTCAGTTAGAGGGCGTCGTGAAGAAGCTCAAGGCCAAGAATCAGCTCTACGGCGAGAAAATTACCATCAACGTCGCCCAGAAAACGATCTCAGACATTCTGAACAACGACCAGCCGCCTCCGCTCACCGTGGAGAAGATCATTGAAGAAGTGGCGCATACCTTCGGCATCACCAGCGAGGATATCCGTTCGTCCAAGAGGAGCTCCACCATCTCCAGTGCCCGCCAGATCGCTATTTATGTGGTCAGGGAGGTCACCAATATGTCCATGAAGGTCATCGGCGAGGAATTTGGCGGCCGTGACCACTCCACCATCGTCTATGCCATCGGCCAGATCGAGAAGAATATGAGCAAGGATCCGAAGCTTAAATCTACCGTGGATGACATCATCAAGAACATCCGTAACCGGTAAGCAAATTTTTCCACAACCGGTGGATAACGATTCCACTTTTCCACAAAAGCTGTTGAAGAGAGTCAAAATGAGTTCCTAACCAATTCAACAAGTTTTCAACATTCCACTAACACCTTTCCACCGTCATGTGGAAAGCCGGAAACAGGCTCAAAAAACGTCAACCGTTCTCCCAAATTCTTTCAACAGCCCCGGATCGCCGGAACATAGAAGAAATCAGGAAAAAAGAAACGATTCAACAAATCAACAGCCCCTATTACTATTACTAAATTATCCTGGTATATAGATAGCAGGAAACTCAAAAGAAGGACTGATCAAATGAAATTCACCTGCAGCCGCCAAAAGCTCAACGAAGCGGTGGCAAATGTTCAAAGAGCGGTATCTCCGAAATCCACGACTCCCGCTTTAGAGGGTATTCTCATCAAAACCGGCAACGGAAAAATCTCCCTCTGCGGTTATGACCTGGAGCTGGGGATTACCACCACCATCGAAGCGGAGATCCAGCAGGAGGGTGCCATCGTCATCAACGCCAGGCTCTTCTCCGATATTATCCGCAGAATGCCCGAAAACCAGATTCTCATTGAGACCAATGACAAGCTCATGGTCTATCTCCAGAGCGGTAAGGTTGACTATAAGATTATCGGTATGCCCGACAGTGATTATCCGGAGCTTCCTACCGTTACCGACAGTGACAACGTGAACATCAACGGAGAAACTCTCCAGAGCATGATCCGGCAGACACTCTATGCCGTTTCCGACAAGGATACCAAGCCTGCTCATAAAGGCTCGCTGTTTGAAATCAACAGCAATACAATCAAAATCATCTCCGTTGACGGCTACCGTCTCGCTATCCGCAAGGAGACAATCAACTATAACGGGGAAAAGAGCTTCATCGTCCCCGGAAAATCCCTCGGTGAGGTGGAAAAGCTCATCAACAGTGATGAAGAGGACGTCACCCTGACCATCGGCGGACGCCACATTATTTTCCACACAGGAAATTACAATATCATCACCCGCTTGCTGGAGGGCGAGTTTATGAATTACCAGGCAGCCATCCCCAGCGGAAATGCCACCAAACTGCGCGTCAATACCCGGAAATTCAGCAGCAGCATCGACAGAATGTCCCTGCTGCTCAATGAGAGAATGAAAAGCCCGATTCGCTGCCGCATTGAGGACAGCATGATTAAAACCTCCTGCAACACCTCTATTGGTCAGGCTAATGACGAATTTGAGGTGGAAGCGGAAGGCGAAGACATCGAAATCGGCTTTGATGACAAATATATGCTCGATGCACTGAAAAATTCGGAGACCGACGAGGTCCGCATCCACATGAACGGCCCTCTGAGTCCCATCGTGATCCTGCCGAGTGATGGCGACAGCTTCCTGTTCTTAGTGCTTCCTGTGAGGTTACGCAATGAAAAGTGAAAAAGTCAAGTTAAACGACGGCGAAGAATTTATCCGCCTGGGCGATCTGCTCAAGCTCTGCGGCGAATTTGATACCGGCGGACAGGCAAAGCTCGCCATTCAGGAGGGCGAAGTGACCGTCAACGGGGAAGTCTGCACCATGCGGGGAAAAAAGATGCGCCCCGGCGACAAGGCTGTTTACAACGGTTTGTGTATTGAGGTGTGCTGACTTGTATGTGAAAAGTATCACCCTCGAGCATTACCGAAACCTGAAAAACACCAGAATATTTTTCTCTGAAGGTATAAACGTCATTGACGGTGACAATGCTCAGGGTAAGACCAATCTGATAGAGAGCCTGTGGCTGTTCACAGGGGGCAGATCCTTCCGGGGCGCCAGAGAGAGCGAGCTGATTGCTTTCGGTGAGAAGCAGGCGCGCACGGAATTATGCTTCCACTCCCAGGACAGGGACCAGACCATCGCCCTCACGATCACCGGCAGCAAACGCACGGCAGTCCTCAATGATGTGCCGAAAAGCGGCCTGTCACAGATCATCGGCAGCTTTTGTGCGGTGGTGTTCTCCCCCGATCACCTAACCCTCATCAAAAACGGCCCGGAGGAACGGCGCAGCTTCATTGACGCCGCTATCTGTCAGATCAGACCCTCCTATGCTGCCGTCCTGAGCCGCTATAAACGGGTGCTGAATGAGCGCAATGCCCTGCTCAAGGACATCCCGCGCCACAGGGACCTGGAGGATACCCTCGATATCTGGGATGAACGCCTGGCGCACGAGGGGGCGCTGGCGGCACAGGAAAGATTTCATTATATTGAGAAATTGACCGGACTGGCCGAAACCTTCTACGCCGGCATTTCCGACGGGAAGGAAAGCCTGTCCCTGACCTATAAAACGACCTACGGCGGTCAGAGCGGCATGACACGGGAAGAACTCAAGGAGCTGATCCTTGCTTCCCTGCTGAAAAAGCAGCGTGACGACATCTACTGCGGATTCACCACCAGCGGGATCCACCGGGATGACCTGACCGTGACCATCAACGGCAGAGAAGCCAGGAGCTTTGGCTCCCAGGGACAGCAGCGGAGCGCGGTGCTGGCATTAAAGCTGGCGGAAGCGTCGGTGCTGCAGCAGGAAAAGGGGGAAGCCCCGGTGATCCTGCTGGATGATGTGCTCAGCGAGCTGGATGCGTCCCGTCAGAGCTATCTGCTGCACAAGCTGGAAGGACTGCAGGTTTTCATCACCTGCTGTGACACCCATATCCACAGTGACCACAAGCTGCGCATTGCGGACGGTGTGGTCGTACCGGAGGACGAGAGCCATGTATCTCCATTTGGGCAATGACACCATTATCCGCAAGGATGATATCATCGGGATATTCGATCTGGACGCCTCCACCCTCTCCTACAAAACGAGGGACTTCCTGGCGGAGGCTGAAAAAAACGGCAGAGTCGTGAATGTTTCCATGGAGCTGCCGAAATCCTTTGTAGTCTGCCGGGAGAAGGATGGCTGTAAGATATATATATGCCAGCTCTCTCCCGTCACCCTGATCCGGCGAGCTTCCCAGCTCGGTCATCCGGCGGAATAAAAAGCGAAAGGAATTTTCAAGATGGCAAGATTATTCAGACTTGCCAGATGCCCCTATTGTCACAGGAAAATATCTTACTTAGGTGCGATGTTTCTGAAGACAAAGGGTGAATATAACTGCGGCTCCTGCAAATGTATTTCCAATGTGGTCATCAGCAGGGCTGCCTACGGGATTGCCAGCGGCGTATGCGTTCTGGGACTGTTGGTCGTGGTGCTGTACTCCATGGCGGGAGACCACGGAAATCCCCTGGGACTGTGCCTGGTGCTTGCGCCGTTTATTGTGTTTTATCTGCTGGTGCCGTTCCTGGTAAGACTGGCGCCCTGTAAGGATAAATCGGCGGTGGCAAGGCTCATGGAAAACACCATGCCGGCCGTTCCCAGAGAAACCCCGGTTCCGGTTATTCCTCAGCAGAAGTCCCGGCCCGTGAAGCTGGATGTGGAGGACGATTTTTCCGCCCGCTTTATGAAGGCAAAAAACAGCGTCCAGTCCGAGCACCAGAGTGAACCCTTCGCCGTTTCCGCCGAGCCGGAGGATATCCAGAATACCAAGGTCGCATTTGACCTGAAAAGCGAGATCGAAAAACAGAACCAACCGTAAAGGGGAGTTTTTATGTCTGCACTTCATCGCTGTCCGTATTGCCGCATGGAATACCGGTACCGGGAACTGTTCCGGATGAAGGGGCGCAGACAGCGCTGTCCCGGGTGCGGCAGGACGGTCACACGCAGCCGGCGCTATGCCATGCTGCCGTTGCTGATCGTATGTGCATTGCTTGTCGCTGCCGATACGGTCATGCTGATGAGCATCTACAATGTGTCTGTCAGGTTTTTTGCCCTCATGGCGCTGGCGGATGCGGTCATCATTCTGTTAACATTGCTGCTTTGTCCATTGTTATGGTGCTTCCGTAAGGCAGAGCAGCCGGTTCCATAACCCATATTCCCGTCAATACAGGCACGGCGGTTTCGGGTTCCCCCGGCAACCGCCGGTGAGCACGAAGCTCCCAAAAAGTCATAGATTCCCATAGCAGATCACCGCACAGGAGGTTATAATATGGATTTGAATGAAATTTCCCAGACAACACAAAAATATGATGCGGATGAAATACAGGTCCTGGAAGGCCTGGAAGCAGTCAGAAAACGTCCCGGTATGTACATCGGCTCCACAGGACCGAGAGGACTGCACCACCTGGTATATGAGATCGTCGATAACTCCATTGACGAGGCACTGGCAGGCTACTGTACCAAGATCGAGGTGCACATCCTGCCCGGCGAGATCATCCGGGTAACGGATAACGGCCGCGGTATCCCGGTGGGTATCCAGCCGAAGCTGGGGATCCCGGCTGTGACGGTGGTATTCACGGTGCTTCATGCCGGCGGAAAATTCGGCGGCAGCGGCTACAAGGTTGCCGGCGGTCTGCATGGCGTGGGTGCCTCGGTGGTGAATGCGCTGTCGGAATGGACAGAGGTAGAGGTCTGTGACGGCGAGGGGATCTACCGTCAGCGCTTTGAAAGGGGCAATCAGGTGACGGAGCTCACCAGAGTGGGCGAGGGTAACCAGACCGGTACCGTGGTCACCTTCAAAGCGGATCCCGAAATCTTTACCGAAACGGATGTCTACGACTATGAAACGCTGTCGGTCAGGCTCCGTGAACAGGCGTTCCTGAATGCCGGCGTACATATTGAGCTGTTTGACGAGAGAGACCCGGAAAATCCCATGAGCGACGACTTCTGCTACAAGGGAGGCGTCTCGAGCTTTGTAGAATATATCCACAAAAAGAGAGCGCTGGACACGATCCATCCCGATATCATGCATTTTCAGATGAAGAACGAGGACGATACCGCTTCGGCGGAGATCGCCATGCAGTATAACGAAAGCTACAACGAGCTGATCCTGTCCTTTGCCAACAACATCCATACGAATGACGGCGGTACCCACGAAGAGGGCTTTAAACGGGCACTTACCCGTGTGATGAACGACTATGCCCGGAAGTTCAACATCATCAAGGAGGGCGAAAAGAACCTCAGCGGTGAGGATGTGCGTGAGGGACTGACGGCAGTCATCAGCGTGAAGGTCAAGGATGCTCAGTTTGAGAGCCAGACGAAGGCGAAGCTGGGCAATACCGAGATCCGCACACTGGTCGATAAGCTGGTCAGCGAAAAACTGGAGCAGTACCTGGAGGAAAATCCCGCCACGGCAAAGGCCATCTTTGAAAAAGCACTCATGGCTGCCAGAGCCAGGGATGCTGCCAGGAAAGCAAGGGATCTTGCCAGAAGAAAGACCGCCATGGAGGGTGCGGGTCTGCCGGGTAAGCTGGCGGACTGTCAGTCCAAGAACGTGGAGGAAACCGAGATCTATATCGTTGAGGGAGATTCCGCAGGAGGCTCTGCCAAGGGCGGCAGAGACAGACGTTTCCAGGCAATCCTTCCCCTGTGGGGCAAGATGCTCAACGTGGAAAAAGCAAGACTTGACCGTGTGTACGGCAATGACAAGCTCATGCCGGTGATTACCGCACTGGGCTGCGGCATCGGTGATGAGATCGACCTTTCAAAGCTGCGCTACGGCAAGATCATCATCATGGCGGATGCCGATGTTGACGGCTCCCATATCCGTACCCTGATGCTCACCTTCTTCTTCCGCTTCATGCGGCCGCTCATTGAGGAAGGACATATCTATATTGCACAGCCGCCGCTTTACCGCATCACCAAGGGCAAGGAGCATCACTATGCCTACTCGGATGCCGAGCGTGACAAGATCATGGCGGAGCTGGGCAAGACAAAATTTGAGATCCAGCGCTATAAAGGTCTTGGTGAGATGGACGCCGAGCAGCTCTGGGAAACCACCATGGATCCCGCCACCCGTATCATGCTGCGGGTGGAGATGGAGGATGCTGCCAATGCCGATGAGGTATTCTCGATCCTCATGGGCGACAAGGTAGAGCCGCGCCGGGAGTTCATTGAAAAGAACGCCAAGTATGTGCAGAATCTGGACGTATAACGCAGAGATTTTCATCACAGGCGCTGTCATAGCTCCGAAGGGAGCGTCAAAGGAGATAGATGAATGAAGGATAATGCTTCCGCTGTGACCGGAGACAGTCACGACGAACAGTTAATCAAGGAAATATCAGAGGAATTGAAACAGAACGAGGAAAACCAGAGCGATGAGAATCCCGATTGGGACGGCTCGGAGGCGGAATTGGTGGCGGATGACGATGCGGAGGAGTATGAGATCCCCGAAACCGGCATCAAGCTCTCCTATGCACTCACCAGGGATGAGATGTACCGTTGTCTGCGCCACAGCAGGCTCTATAAGACCAAAGGCGCACGGGCTGTCTTCCAGACGGTGGTGTTTGCGCTGGCATCGGTGGCATTCTTCTTTGCCTATTTCTTCGCAAAAAATGATTTCAGCGGTTATAACCTGTTTTTCGGCATCTTTTGTCTGGTGATGATCGTCGTGATCTGGCTGGTGCCCTATCTGCATATCAAAAGTCTGTCAAAGATCATGGCAGACGGGAAGATCATTGAGGTGGAGGTCTACCCCGATCACCTTGACATCGGCAGGGATGACGGCGCCTGGAGCATTGAGCTCGACGGCAGCGCTGAAATTGCTGAATTTGACAATATTTTTATGCTCTATACCCCCAAGGGACAGTCCTTTGCGATTCCCGGCAGGGTCATTGAGCCGGAACTATATAACGAGATCAGAGCGATCCTCTTTTCCGGCGCGCTTCCCGAAAAGCAGGACCGCAGATCGTCAGGAGACGACTTATGAAAAACGAAATTACCATTACCGCCCGTTATGCCGAAACCGATCAGATGGGAATTATTCACCATTCGGTCTACCCCGTCTGGTTCGAGGTGGGCAGAACGGAGTTTATCAAAGAGGCCGGGATCACCTATACCCAGCTTGAAAAGGACGGCGTGATGCTCCCGCTTTCGGAGCTTTCCTGCCGCTACCTGCGTCCGGTGCACTATGAGGACAGGGTCACTCTGGAAACCACTGTCAGGAAGGTCACCTTCTCAAGGATCGTGTTCGGCTACCGCGTCTTTCTGGACGGCGAACTGATGGCGGAAGGCTCCACGACCCACGGATTTGTCAGTTCACAGACCTTCCGTCCGGTGAATCTCAAAAAACTCATGCCGGCATTTTTTGAACAGCTCACTGCCGCCGTGTGTGAACCGTAAGTGCAGATAACAGCTCAGAAGTGACGTGGGACGGCACTTCTGCTGCCGGAATTTCCAAGCGTATGAAAGTCAATGAAAGAGGTGCAGCAAATTGGATCAGGAACAGAATCAATCCTCAAAAATCATAGATGTCGATATTGAACGGGAAATGAAAAAGTCCTTCCTGGACTACTCCATGTCGGTCATCGTGTCACGAGCCCTTCCCGATATCCGTGACGGTCTGAAACCGGTTCACCGGAGAATTTTGTATTCTCAGTATGAGGATAACCTCACCCCCGATAAGCCCTATAAAAAGTGCGCTACCACCGTCGGTAACGTGCTGGGCCGCTATCATCCCCATGGTGACAGCTCGGTGTATGAGGCCCTGGTGCGTCTGGCACAGGATTTCTCCATGAGATATACCCTCGTGGACGGTCACGGCAACTTCGGTTCTGTGGACGGCGATCCCCCTGCTGCGTATCGTTATACCGAGTCCAAAATGAGCAAGATCAGCGTGGAGATGCTCACCGAGATCGACAAGGAGACCGTGGACTTCATCCCCAACTACGATGACAGCCGCAAGGAACCCTCCGTGCTTCCCTCCCGTTTCCCGAACCTGCTGGTAAACGGTTCCACGGGTATTGCCGTGGGTATGGCTACCAATATCCCGCCCCATAACCTTGGCGAGGTCATTGACGCCGTGAACTATGTGATCGACAATCCGGATGCCACACTCGAAGGCATCATGCAGTATATCAAAGGACCGGACTTCCCCACCGCCGGCATTATCATGGGACAGGCAGGCATCAAGGCCGCCTATGCTACCGGTCGTGCCAAAATTACCGTCCGTGCCAGAGCGGAGATCGTGGAGGATAAAAACGGCCGCTTCAAGATCATTGTCTCGGAGCTGCCCTATCAGGTGAACAAGGCCCGTCTTGTGGAGAGCATTGCCGATATGGTCAAGGACAAGCGGATTGACGGTATCTCCAATATTGACGACCACTCCGACAGAAACGGTATGCATATTGAGATCACCCTCAAGCGGGAGGCTTCTCCCCATGTGGTGCTCAACAGCCTGTACCGCAACTCCCAGATGCAGATCACCTATGGTATCATCATGCTGGCAATTGTGAACGGTGTGCCGAAGATCCTGAATCTGAAGGAGATTCTCCAGCACTATATCGACTTCCAGGTGGATGTCATCACCCGCCGCACCATCTTCGACCTGCGAAAGGCAGAGGAACGTGCCCATATCCTGGAGGGTCTGAAAATTGCCATCGACTTCATTGACGAAGTGATCCGTATCATCCGCAGCTCCAAGGATCAGCCTACCGCCAGAGAAAATCTCTCCGCACGCTTCGGACTGGATGACGCACAGACACAGGCCATCGTTGCCATGCGTTTAGGACAGCTTTCCGGTCTGGAACGGGAGAAGATCGAAGAAGAGCTGGCTGCTCTTGTCGTCAAGATCGCCGATTACAAGGATATCCTCAGCAACGGCGAGAGACTGCTGGGCATCATCAAGACCGAGCTGAACGCCATCCGTGCCAAGTTTGCGGATGAGCGGCGTACACAGATCGAGTCCGTGAGCGGTGAGGTGGATATCGAGGATCTGATCCCCTATGAGGACTGCGTGATCACCATGACAAACTTTGGTTATGTGAAGCGCCAGAAGGTGGAGCTCTACCGTACCCAGCGCAGGGGCGGCCGCGGTATTTCGGGCATGAACAGACGTTCCGAGGATGTGGCGACCGATATGTTTGTGAGCGGGACACATGATTATGTGCTGTTCTTCACCAATCTGGGCAAGGTCTACAAACTGAAATGCTATATGATCCCCGAGGGTTCAAGAACCTCAAAGGGAATGAATATCAATAATCTGCTGCCGTTGGTACAGGATGAAAAGGTCACCTCTATGATCCGTATGCCGGAGGACGGCGACGACGGTATGTATCTGGTGATGATTACCAAGAAGGGTATCATCAAGAGAACGTCCGCAGCGGAGTTCCATTCCAACCGGAAGGGCGGTCTGATCGCCATAGACATTGACGAGGACGATGAGCTTGTCTGGGTGAGACTGACGGACGGTACGTCACAGCTCCTGGTTGCCACCGAAAACGGTATGGCGATCCGGTTCAATGAGACGGATGTCAGAGCCATGGGCAGAAGTGCGAGAGGCGTGAAAGCAATTGCCCTGAAAGACGACGACAGTGTCATCGGAATGTCGATCCTGCGTGAGGGTTCGTATATCCTGACGGTTTCGGAGAAGGGCTACGGCAGACTTTCTCAGCAAAGTGATTATCGCATCCAGTCGAGAGGCGGCTACGGCCTTTTGAACTATCATACGGAGAAATTCGGCAAGGTAGCTGCGATCAAGGCAGTTGACCTGGATGATGACATTATTATGATCTCGGACAGCGGTGTGATCATCAGGATTGAAGCATCGTCCATCAGGATCTGTTCAAGACCGAGCAAGGGCGTCATTGTGATGAAGATTGATGACAGCAGCAAGGTTGCGACCATTTCGAGAGCCCCCCATGAGGACGACTCGGACCAGGATGATGAGGACGACTCGGACCAGGATGATGAGGACGACGACATTTAATCGTAGAAGCATAAAGACCCCCCACCGGCGCTTTCGGAATCATGTTGCTGAAACAATGTCATCCCCACCGGCGCTTTCGGGGGTGTCGGGGGGACTTTCTCGTGAAAGTCCCCCTGACTCGCTCTCCGCAGAGAGCGAAACACTTTGGGGGTTCGGGGGCTTGCCCCTGAGAGCCATTGCTTCTTGGAATAAAAAAGCGCAGACACGGTGATCCTGATGGGATGACCATGTCTGCGCTTTTGAGATTGATGAGAAATGATTCTTAATTTTCATAGAGCTTGGAGATCTCTGTTTTGAGGGAGCGGATAGAGATGATATCGGGATTGGTGAAATCGGGCAGCGTGAAAATGTCCGATTTTTTGTTGTAGCCAAGACTGTCAATGAAGAGGGAGAACGGTGTGTAGAGATGGGCGTATTCCAGAGCACCGCCGATGGTGGCGTGAGAAGCCAGTGCTTCACATTCTGCCGGCGTGCTGTCAGCGGCGGGGAGAGTGTCGTGGGTGAACTGCTGACGGAAGGTGTTCTGGTTGATCTTGCCGCTTTTGATGCCCTCATAGTATGTCTTGACGGCGCTGTCGGTCTCCTTGGCGACAAACGTCATGGCGTCACGCTCAATTTTCTCGATATTCGCATATCGGAACACAAAATGCAGGGGCTGCTGGAAGCTGTTCATACTCAGGAGACTGTCGGCGGATATTTCTGAGCTCAGATAGATATTGCCGTCCTTGGAATGGCAGAAATACGGCAGGCACCCGTTGTATAGCTCGAGATATTTCATATAGTTGCGGCGGTCGTAACCGAAGTATTCCAGCGCTCCCGCAACCTTGCAGTAACCGGCTTCCTTTTTCCGGGCGGCGGCGTCAAGCTCCTGTGACGGAAGTGTGTCCTGTGCATAACGGAAGTGAATATTCTCCTTGTTGATCTTTCCGCTCACCAGTCCCGCATAATAGAGCTTGAGCATATTTTCAAGCAGCTTGGCATAGAGCGTCTTGTTATTCAGCATGAACTGCGGCAGTTCGTCAAGCATCGGCTCCACGACGAAATTCTCCGGGTCGGCAAGAGGCTCTTCCTCCGGCTGTGGGGAGCTTTCTTCCTGTACGGCGGAGCTTTGCGTCAGTCTGATGACCCGTTTTTCGGGAGCCGGCGAGCTGCAGGCAGTCAGCGAAAGCAGCAGCGCAGAGGATGCAAGCAGCGAGATGAACCTGAACCCTACCGTTTTCATTTCACATTCCTCCTGTTATCTGGTTCCATGCAAAAGCGTCTGATATCATCATAGCAGGTTGACGGAAAAAGTCAAATGACAGTTTTGTATGAAAGAAGCAAGTAAATTGTCACCAAAATAACAGTCCCTTCATACATCACTGTATGAAGGGACACATACACTTATCGGTTGTCATTCTGCTGGGGGGCGGGCTTGACGTTTGCGGAGAACAGCAGCTTGAGGTCTTCAGTGGATGCATAACCGTCCGCATCAAGATTGTTGTTCTGTTCAAAGAGTCTCACAGCCTCCTGTGACAGATCGCCGTAATAGCCGGTGATCTCTGCATCAAAGTAGCCAAGCTCTCTGAGACGGGTCTGAATCTTCTCGACATCACTGCCCTGTTCGCCGTAACCGTAGGCAAGACCGTCATAGATCTCCAGGGAATTGTCTGCGGATACCTTGCTTGTCTGCTGCGAGCTCTCAGGCTTGGATTCCTGCTGGGAAGCCTGCTGTGAGCTTTCGGGCTTGGATTCCTGCTGGGAAGCCTGCTGTGAGCTTTCGGGCTTGGACTCCTGCTGGGAAGTCTGCTGTGAGCTTTCGGGCTTGGACTCCTGCTGGGAAGCCTGCTGTGAGCTTTCGGGCTTGGACTCCTGCTGGGAAGCCTGC
>ONEU01000036.1 GCA_900316925.1 uncultured Eubacteriales bacterium | reverse complement strand
TTTCAAGTATATCACGTGGAGCCTCGTGATACTTTGTTTTATTCACATTTTATCGGTTCTTACCCACAGATTTTAGGGAAGAGCCATTTATATGCTGTATTAAGCATACCAACATCAGGAGGACGATATAAACAGAAATGGGTTAGTATGGGATTAAAATCAACAGTCGGCAAAAGAAAGCAAAAAGAACGACTTGACGAGATACGGCAGGAATACAGTAGTATTGTTTGTTTAGAAGCAACTGAAATTCTTTTTTGTGATTATATTAAAAAATGGAATGAGGAAACCAAAGCAGAGAAGTCTATAACTACTTATGACGGCTATTGTCACATGATAAACAAGTATGTATATCCCTATTTCCTCGAAAGAAAGCTAACACTTGATAAAATTGATACAATGGATATTGATTGTTATTATCAGTGGTTGCAGAATCAATGCGGATTAAGCGGTAATACAGCCTTGAAACATCATCAGATAATCTATACAAGTCTTAAATACGCAGTTTATAATCGGCTTATAAGAGATAACCCCGCTGAAAGAGTAAAACGACCAAAAACAGAAAAGCCAAAACATAACTTTTATGATGTAAATGAGCTTATACAGCTTATGGAGATTGTCAAAAATGATCCCTTAGAAAGTGTAATTTATTTGACTATCTGGTTAGGTGTGAGGCGTTCGGAGATTCTCGGTTTAAAATGGTGTAATAATGTTGATTTTGTAAAACATACTATCTTGATATGTGAAACAGCGGTACGAGGGAAACAAGATGGTAAAGTCGTTAGAATTGCAAAGAAAAAGACAAAAAGCGAAACAAGTAACAGAGTGTTGAGAATGTCACCGGAGATGGAAGAATACTTGCATAGTATCAGACAACATCAGATGCGGCAACAGATATTATGCGGCAAGTGCTACAATTTCAATGATTATATTTGTGTAGACGACATGGGCGATCCGATAAAACCCGATTATGTATCACACAGATTCAAGGAAATATTGAAAAAGCACGAACTTAGACATATAAAATTCCATGATCTCAGACACAGTACAGCAAGTTATTATCTTTCAAAAGGTTATAGCCTGAAAGATATACAAGAGTTACTCGGACATAGCAGTTATGCTTTTACTGCTGATACATACGCACACGTTGACACGACCACAAAACAGGAAATGGCAGACGCTATTACAAGAGAACTCAAAGCATTATAAAGCCTATTTTTGAGAATTTTTAGAACTGCATTAGAATTTCAGATACTCAGCAATCACAAACAAAAAAATAAAACCTTGCAAACTGTGATGTTTACAAGGCTTTTGCTGGTTGCGGAGGCAGGATTTGAACCTACGACCTTCGGGTTATGAGCCCGACGAGCTACCATGCTGCTCCACTCCGCGATATCTCGTGTCAAGTGCTTCATTATTATAACACTATGCCGGAGGGATGTCAAGGGTAATTTTTTGATATTTTTAGTTTTAAGCAAAATACACAAAAAGGCTATGACAGTGAGAAAGAAATCAAGGAAAAGTGCTGCTTGTGAAGCGCTCTTGGTATAGTATATGCAGGGAAGAGGATGAAAATGCAAAAAGTTTTGTGAAAGTTTTCTTCGTATGCTGCATTTGGCGGTACGGTATTGTATAATAGGGTTAAATCGACAGGAAGTGACAGGCTTTGCGCCATGCAAGGAGGGCGGCAGGATGAAAACAAAGAAACGATATACGGTGCTTGTTTTGGCACTTTGTTTGCTGAGCCTGTGCATTGGCTATCACCCGATGCGGATCATGGGGGAGACCCGAAATACAGGACTGTTTTCTGACGGCGAGAACAGCTTCTTCCGCTATGAAAGCAGCGGGGATACCCTGACGCTGACAGCCTGTATGCCGTCCGGCAGGGAGCGTGACCTGCAGATGGACCGGGTGCAGGCGGAGGCATATCTGACTGTGAGCGGAGGCGTGGTGCTGGTGTGCCGTGACCGTGGTGCCGTCACGCTGGCAGAGGTTTCGGAGCGTGACAGCCGTTTCTATTTCCCGGAGAATCTCCGGTATGCGCCGGACGGTATTGCCGTGACGGACGTCGGACAGGTGTATGCCGCTGAGCCGGGGACTGTGGAGATCCGTCGGTACGAGGGCTTTGAGCGGGAGAGACCATCACTGACACTTCCGGAAAAGGTGTGCGGGATGTTTTCGGACAGAACCGGGAAACGTGTCTATGCCGTCACGGCGTCGGGCGTGTATGATGCCGAAACCGGCAGACATCTTTCGTGTGTGACGCCTGCATTGCCGGTGCGGTACGGCGGCGGTTATTATACGGACAGCAGCGGCACGGTCTATACCTTTGATCCGGAGCAGGGCTTCCGGGAATGTCTGCGTACCGGCAGCGTCGGTGCCTGCACGACCGAAAAAGCGGTGTTTGTACGGGAAGAGGACGGCTGTACGGTGTCGATGCTCGATTTTCAGGGGCAGCGCCTGGCACGGTACCATGCGGACGGGGTGATCACGGAAATGGCGGCAGGACGTTCTTCGCTGGCACTGCTGGTGGACGGCAGAACCGTCGTATTTGCTGACAGCCGTGATTTTGAAGCCGAAAAGGTATCTGTTCCCGAAAGCACGGAAATACCGTCTGAGGTGAGCCATGAAAGCCGGCAGTCGCAGAGCAGGGACAGCAGCCGGACGGAGCGGATCGTTTCGTCGGAGGCGCCGGTGAGCCGCGGAGAAGAGCCGTCGCTGACGGTGAGCAGCTCCGTATACGAGATCGGTAACGGCCGGATTGCGGGGATCCCGCTGGGAACCACCGTTGCCCAGCTGAAAAAGGGACTATCCTACGGCAGCGGTGTTCTGACGGCCATCGATCATCACGGCAGCCGCGGTGCCGGGGGACGGTTGGGGACCGGATGGCAGATTGAGATCAGCAGCGGGAGTGAGACGCTGACGTTTGAGACGGTGGTAGAGGGAGATGTGACAGGGGAAGGCAATAGTAATCTGTCGGATCTGCGGTACCTGGCGGAGCTGCTTGAGAGCGGGGAGTATCCCGGGGAATCGGCAGCGGAAGCGGCAGACCTTGACCACAACGGCAGGCTGGAACTGCAGGATCTGTATTTGCTGCAGGAGCGGATCAGCCTGATGAACGGGTGACGGCGGTATGGCTGACCGTCATCCGGGGGAGATAGGGAGATTGCTTTTTGGCGAAAAATACAAAAACGAGCACCTCGTTTTGATAAAGTGACGAAAGCGAGGAAATCTATCGGTAAAAATAGACAGCCTGCAGGAAGAATGATTGGTGAAATGGGCAACAGAAGCCGGAGAGTTTGTGAGAAAACGGGAATATTTGGAAAAATGCCGGCTATGTGATGATATTTCTCTTTGCAATATGGCGGGAATGATGCTACAATAAGAATGTATAGCTATCAGTATCGGTAACCAAACGCCGGTACACAGAGTGTTAACATTATTTTTTAGGAGTGTGATCATTCGTGAAAAACAGTAAACACAGCCGCAAAGGCTTCAGCAAGAAATTGCTGGGCATCTCCCTGACGGCAGCCATGGTTCTGACGGCTGCGGCCGGTATGGGCGCTGTCGTCGGTGCAACAGACGGTCCTGACAGCCAGTCCTACGGTCTGGCAGACACCATTCAGGAAGGAACGATCCTGCACTGCTTCGACTGGAAATATCAGGATATTGAAGCAGAGCTGCCCAACATCGCCAAAGCAGGCTTTACTTCGGTACAGACCTCTCCTGCACAGGGCGGTCCGAACTCCGGCGTATGGTACTGGCTGTACCAGCCCCTGGGCTTCTCCGTGAAGACCAGCGACCTGGGAACCAAGGAAGAACTGGCATCCCTGTGCGCAAAGGCTCAGGAGTATGGTATTTCCGTGATCGTGGACGTGGTGGCAAACCATCTGGCTGGCAACAACAGAGAAATGCTGGATCAGCCCTTTGCTGAGGATGAGTATTGGCATAACGGCAGACCGGAGATTATTTACAGAAACAGAGACAGCATTACCCATGATAACCTCGGCGCTTACGGCGACCTCAATTCCGAGAACAGCGTCGTACAGCAGGCAGCCGCAGATTATGTCAACGAGCTGGCAGCTTTGGGTGTTGACGGTATCCGCTGGGATGCTGCCAAGCACATCGGCCTTCCCAGTGAGGATTGTGCCTTCTGGTCCGCCGTGACCAGCGGCAACTCTCTCTACCATTACGGCGAGATCCTGGATACTCCCGTGAGCGGTGCTGCAGGCGATGAACTGATGAAAGAATATACCCAGTATATGTCCGTGACCGATAATGGCTACGGAAACGGTATGATGTCCAACTTCAAGAACGGAAAAGCACCCACTGCCGACGGCAACTGGGTGACCAAGGGCATTTCCGCCGATAAGCTGGTATACTGGGGCGAGAGCCACGATACCTACGCCAACAAGAAGAACCAGGGTTCCAACGGCGTTGACCAGAATATCATCGACAGAGCTTATGCCGTAGCCGCCGCCAGAAAGGATGCGACTGCCCTGTATCTGTCTCGTCCGAACAATTCCATCCCGGATCAGATGATGGCCGGCAAGAAGGGCAGTATGCACTTCACCGCTCCGGAGATCGCCGCTGTCAACCACTTCCACAATAAGGCCGGCAATGCAGCCGATGCTTATGCTGTGGAGGACAATGTGGCAGTCGTGACCCGTGAGGGCGTGGGCGCTGTGCTCGTACTGGGCAGCGGCGCTGATACCGAGATCAGCATCAAAAACACCTACAACAATATCCCCACCGGCACACTGGTGGATGAGGTGACCGGCAATACCTTTACCGTCACTTCCGAGACCATTTCCGGTAAGGTCGGCAGCAGCGGTATCGCTGTTATCTACAATTCCGATTTCGCTTCCAGAGTAGAGGCTTCTCCGCTCTCTGACACCGAGTTCGAGGATACCCTTGATGTGACTCTCAGAGCCATCGGCGTTACGGATGCAAAATACTATCTGTCCTATTCCAACGAGGTTGGCAACTTCAAGGACGGCGACGTTATCACCATCGGCGGCGATATGGTTCCCGGAGGCTCCACCGTCACCCTGACCCTGAAGGCCAACAAGGCTGACGGCTCCGAGGTTTCCGCTGAATACACCTACACCAAGCTCGCTAAAAAGAATCTGCCCAAGCTCACCAAGGGCGGCGTGATCTTCGATAACGACGTGGAAAAATGGAGCAAGATCAATGTCTATGTCTATGACGAGCGCACCACCGTGGGCCAGACGGTCACCAACGGCGAATGGCCCGGCGTTCCCATGACAGCAGCCAATGACAACCTCTATACCTATGAGTTCCCCGAGGAATTCAAGGACTGCAAGAATATCATGGTGATCTTCAACAACGGCAGCGGCGGACAGATCCCCGCAAAGGACGGCTTCCTGAATGACTATGACAAGGTCGGCTACTATGACGGCGGCGAGACCCTTAAGATTGTACAGGATCCCAGTGCTCCCGAAGAGCCGGAGAAGGAAGCTTCTCCGTACAGCATCATCGGCAGCATGACCGATTGGAAGAGCGATATCCCCATGTACGATCAGGGCGAAGGCAAGTTTGCCGGCAGCTTCACGGTTGACGCAGGTACCTACGAGTTCAAGGTCCGCAAGGATGCTGACTGGCTGCTGAGCTGGGGCGTTTATGAGCCTGATTATGACAGAACCCAGAACAGCCAGACCAACGTCAAGGTTACCGTTGAGAACAAGACCACCATCAATGTGCTCCTCGATACTTCCGGCAGTGATATTGAGCTGTGGCCGGTAATCATTTCTTATCCCGCAGGCGGTGACGACAGCGAGATGCCCAGCATGGTTTATGTCAACACCGGTAAGCCGGATGAGCAGGAGTCTTCCGAGCCTTCCATGGATTCCAAGCCTTCCAAGGATCCTGATGTCTCCAAGGTTTCCCTGGCCGCTTCCACACCGGCTCTCCAGAGCTTCGTCGCACCTTCCCAGCAGCCCTCTGTGAACCCGAGCGTTGCTCCCATCCAGACCTCCGACTCCACTCCGGTGATGACAATCGTCATCGTTGCTCTCGGAGCTGCCGCAGCAGCCTTTGCAGTGCTGATGGGCAAGAAAAAGCATGAGTGATCGGATTCTTTGAAAATCTGAATCTGTCTTTCCGGGACTGCCGCATAACCTGCGGCGGTCCTTTCTTTTTCCGGTCAGTTTCAGGGAAGGGTGGAATTGCATATTTTTTTACGATTTTTTGGAGATAAAATTTACAGGGCACAACGAATTATTGTTCTTATAAAGAATTATAATCAAGTCTTTTATGGTATAATGAAATACTAAATAAAGAATGAATCAGTAGAATAAAAAAGAATGGGGGAGTTTATAGGATGCTGAGTACAGACTATAAGGACAAATTCGGAAAAGAAGGACTGACGTTTGATGACGTACTGCTCATTCCGGGCGAATCAAATGTCCAGCCGAAGGATGTGGACGTGAGTACCTACCTCACCAAGAAGATCAAACTCAACACCCCGCTGATGACAGCGGCTATGGACACCGTAACAGAAACCAGAATGGCCATCGCCATTGCCCGTGAGGGTGGTATCGGCATTATCCACAAGAATATGTCGATCGAGCAGCAGGCCGACGCTGTGGACAGAGTCAAGCGCTCTGAAAACGGTGTTATCGTCAATCCGTTTTATCTCACACCCAACCATTATGTAAACGACGCCAACAAGCTGATGGCAAAGTATAAGATCTCCGGTGTGCCGATCTGTGAGAACGGCAGACTGGTGGGCATTATCACCAACCGTGACCTGCGCTTTATGGATGAAAGTGACTACAGCCAGAAGATCGCACAGGTGATGACCAGAGAAAACCTCGTCACCGCTCCGGTGGGCACTACCCTGCAGGATGCCCAGCAGCTCCTTAAACAGCATAAGATCGAAAAGCTTCCCCTTGTGGATGATGAAGGCAACCTCAAGGGCCTGATTACCATCAAGGATATCGAAAAATCCGTGCAGTACCCCAATAGTGCCAGGGATATCAACGGCCGTCTGCTCTGCGGAGCCGCTATCGGCGGTACGGCTGATGTTCTGGAACGTGTGGAGGAGCTGATCAAGGCACAGGTAGATGTACTCGTGCTGGATTCCGCTCACGGACATAACAATAATATCATCAATTCGGTGGCCAGAGTGAAGAAGGCCTTCCCGGATGTACAGCTCATCGCAGGCAATATCGCCACCGCTGAGGCTGCCAAGGCGCTGATCGACGCCGGTGCAGACTGCGTGAAGGTGGGTATCGGCCCCGGCTCCATCTGTACCACCAGAATCGTGGCCGGTATCGGCGTACCGCAGATCACGGCAATCTATGACGCTGCTTATGAGGCTTCCAAGCATGGTATCCCGGTCGTTGCTGACGGCGGTGTGAAATACTCCGGTGATATCGTCAAGGCACTGGCTGCCGGCGGCAGTGTGGTAATGATCGGCTCACTGGTGGCAGGCTGTGAGGAGTCTCCCGGTGAGAGCGAGATCTACCAGGGCAGACAGTTCAAGGTATACCGCGGCATGGGCAGCCTGGGCGCTATGGGCAGAGGCAGTGCCGACCGTTACTTCCAGTCCGGCAATAAAAAGCTGGTTCCCGAGGGCGTGGAGGGCCGTGTGCCTTACAAGGGACCTCTTTCCGATACCATCTATCAGCTGATGGGCGGTCTGAGAGCCGGCATGGGCTATACCGGCTGTGCCAATATCCAGGAGCTGCACGACAAGGCCAGATTCGTGAGAATCACCGGCGCCGGTCTGAAAGAAAGCCATCCCCATGATATCCAGATCACCAAAGAAGCTCCCAACTATTCTTATAACGGTTAATGTCGTGACGGCAGGTGCAGGAATGTGCCTGCCGTTTCTGAATATCGGAGAAAACGGCAGGCCGTGGCGTCTGCCGGCGCGTAGATCATATATAATGTAAGAAAGTCAGAGAAAAGAGGGAACGAAGTATGCTGGAGCAATCCTTTCTCACGGAGAGACTATTCATCAGGGACTACCGCCGTTCCGACCTGGAGGAATTTCTCCGGGTGGTACGGCAGGAGGAAATTTATGCCACGACCTACGGGATCCCGCGGAACTACACACGCAGGCGGGGGAAATGGTGGCTGAAGATCATCCGTCAGAACAAGCTGTTTGGTACGTCGCTGGAGTATGCGGTGTTCCTGCGGGACAGCGGCGTGTATATCGGTAATGTCGGGCTGATCAACATCGCCCGGGAGCACCTGCGCGGGGATATCTCCTATTATATTGACCGTGACTGCATGAACCGGGGCTATGCGACGGAGGCGGCACAGGCCATGCTGCAATACGGCTTTGAGGAGCTGGGATTCCATAAAATCTCGGGGGTGTGCATGAGCCGCAATCCCGCGTCGCGCCGGGTGATGGAGAAGCTGGGGATGCGCTACGAGGGAACGCTCCGGGATGACCTGCTCAAGGACGGTGTGTACTGCGATATCGACCGTCTTTCCATCCTGCGGGAGGAATATTTTACGAATAGTAAAGCGGATCAACAGAGTTTTCAACATCGAAATGTTGAATGAGTTTAAAACATATTACAAATTGTAATTTTTTCCCCGGATATTACAAGAAAATATGCCTTGACTTTTCAAAAAGCCATAGATATGGTATGTTTTTCGACAAATAATTCCCAGATAACAATAGATGCGGTTTCCACAGCCTTGTTAATAAGTTTTCCACCTTTTCAACATTTTGGTGTTGAAAACTTTATTTTCCCTGTTAAGAACAAACAGAGCCGCAAATTATTACTATTTGTAGAAAGACTCCGGGGAAAACTTCTCCCGGAGTCTGCTGTGAGGGGCGCCGGACTATACGAGGGGTATAAATTTACGGGCTGTATAAAAATAGTTTCGGAAAATCGGAAAAAGAGCTTGACATTTTTTGCTGTACGGGATATAATAATGAAGCTGATTCTTTTCAGCACAATATGGCGGCATAGCTCAGCTGGCTAGAGCATTCGGTTCATACCCGGAGTGTCGTAGGTTCAAGTCCCACTGCCGCTACCAGATATCGCAATACCGGTTTCCGCCGGTATTGCGGTTTTCAAAATAACATATCTATGGCCCGGTGGTCAAGCGGCTAAGACACCGCCCTTTCACGGCGGTAACACGGGTTCGATTCCCGTCCGGGTCACGCAAAAAGGAATGCTTCGGCATTCCTTTTTTGTTTGTCCTGAACCGGGGAGCAGCTCCGGAATTTGCGACAAAGGAAAAAACCAAAATTTAAAATTTTCTTAACATTATGTGAATATAGACTACAAATCAAGAGGGCAAGTTCCGGAATACTCTCAAAATCAGGCTTAAAATGGGGAATCTGTGGGAATCATAAAAAATGAACAAATTATGAACTAAAGATTTGTTAAAAATAATCCGGCAAAAACACTTGAACATGGACGGGATTGCTTGTATAATAAATACAAGTATAAGCAGTAATTTTGCTTAACCTTTGAACCCAGAAAACACAGGATCGGACAATCCGCTGGGCGGATGACTAAGGGGTAGTCGGCAGCAGCGGGCAGGTTTATGCGGTACGCCTGATCGGCAGGATTCCTGCCATTGGACGGTCACAAAATGTAAAGGAGGATGCAGAAAATGAGAAAACGACTGCTACGGAAGCTTCACCGTACAAAGTCAAAACGAGGTTTGTCCCTGGTTGAACTGATTGTGGGCGTGACCATTCTGGTAATCGTCTTCGGTGGCACTATGAGCGCTATGGCCAACGGCTATACGGATACGCTTTACAATGCCCAGCAGAACAAGGGCGCCGCAGACGGCGCTTCGCTCAATGAGGTTATCATGGAAGCAGTCAAGGCCAAGGGCTTTGCCGATGAAGAGGAATGTGCAGAGTATTTCGCCGGTGACCCCAACATGGACGATACCAACGCCATTCATGCCGCTGCTCTGGAGGTCGACAGAGAGCTGGTTCAGGGAGATGAACGTAAAAAGGTGCGTTATGTGGCCTATGACCGGTTCCCGCTTCCTGATTTCGAGAGGCAGTATACCATCATTACGGATGCCCAGAGCACCGTGGATGGAACATTTCTTTCCGAAAGAACCATCGAGGGTGTGGAGATCCGCACCGCTGTCAAAACTGTCAAGGGCTGGGTAATCAACAAATCCTTTGTTCCCTACGGCAGCAACGGTTAATCGAGAGGAGGATGCTTGAATGAAGAAAAAACTGAGATCCAAAAAAGGTCTTACCCTCGTGGAACTGGTTGTGACAGTTGCGATTCTCGGTATTGTTTCGTCAATGGGTGTGGGCATTGTGGCAAACTCCATTACGAACTACTCCAAGGCTTCTGTGACCTCACAGGAACAGCAGACAGCGCTGGATATCGAGAACTTCATCCGGTTGTCTGCCCGAAAGGCAGACGGAGCTGAACTGCTCACCGCAGCTGCAGGCACCATGACGATCCCACAGCCCGGCGTTTCCTGCTGTTACATCTATTTTGACAATGGCTTGCTCAGAACCATGTCGAGCACCATCGAGGATGCAACATCCGATCCCGTCGTCATCAAGGATTCGTATAAGGGTGTACATGATATCAGCTTTCATCTGAGAAAGCAAAAGATGGAGAGGGATGATACCACTTCCCGGAATCGTTTCGTCTATCTGGACTATACGATCAATATGGAGAGAGGCTATTCCCTGAAGGGCTCCACGGTAATGGGTAATATCGCCCCGGATTATCATGTGACGAACATGGATAATGAAAGCTTCATTGATTATGATGAGATTGTCGTTCTGGTGCGGTCAGGCGGTGCGGCTTATGCCATGTCACAGGAGATCGTAGAAATCAAGTAAAGAAAGGAGTCGGGATCTTATGCAAAGCGGCGTTTCCAAGCAAAACAAAAAAGGTTTGACGCTACCGGTTGCGTTGGTTACCGGTATCTTCCTGGTTTTGATTGCTTCCTCACTGCTCTTCATTGCACTCAACAGTATGTCGAGAACCTCTGCTGATATCAACGGCAGACAGGCATACCTGAACGCAAAGAGCGCCCTGGAATATGCCAAAGCCTACTATACCGGCGCTTCCAATATGTCTGAAATGACCGAAGTAGAGTATATGATTATGAATGATGTCGGCGGCACCACCTCTGAGGGCGCTGAGATCACCAAGAATGAAGAAGATACTGCACACGCTACCACTTATGTCATGGCACTGTATATCCCTGCAGAGGACGGCGGCCCCGCTCTCCAGCTGCGTGCCATCAGCCGATATGCCGATCCCTTTGGCAACAGAGGACAGTCAGCAGTCGTCGGTATGCGTTATGAGGTCGGTTCCTCCAAGCTGAACCGTTATGCTTCCTTCACCGTCCCGAATGAGCCGAAGGCTTCCATCGAGGACAGAATTACCCTGCACGTTAAGCAGCCGAAGGACATGAACTATCAGCTGTCCTACTACATCTGGACCTATAAGGATACCGGTCATGCCTATGACGAATATTATAACAACAAGCTCGAGAATACCACCAACAGCATTGAGTGGTACCCGTCTGATGTCGCCAAGCTGAATGCTACCACCGTTAGTGCCAATTCCGTTAAGCCGAACGGTATCTGGGCAACGGGCAGCAACGGCAGACAGGGTCCTCCGGCTATCATGGCTACCACTGGTGACGATGACCTCTGGACGACCGGTTCCTATGTCATCAAGAAGGGCCGTGTGCCGTGGTTCAACGTCATCTTCGCACAGAAGGGCTCCATCCTTGCCAACGGCAACTATGTCAACTCCCAGACCAACGAGATGTTCCATCTGTGGTACATAGATCCTGCCGATAAACACATCTATTTTGAATTTACCGGCAAGCGCCATGACGATGGCTCCATCACCAGATACTACGGCGGAAAGTCATGGGACGGCCGTCAGGGTCTTGAGTATGAGACAGACCCCAACAGCACCACACAGACTACCGTACTGGTATACCTCAAAAACCAGAAGACAACGGTTCACTTCCGTATCCACGGTCTTGACGACGGCGCAACACAGACTTCTATCCCCGCCGGTCAGAGACCTGTTATCACCAGCATTATGAACGAGGACGGTACCGCTATTGATACCAGCTCCAAGAGCTACATCTACAGCACCAAGACCTCTACTGTCAACAAGAGAGCCTCCAATATTCAGATGGAATATGAAGGCTGCGGCTGGTGGGTCGCCAATGTTGACACCAAGAAGAGCTTCGCACTGACCATCTCCGTCAACGGCGCAGCTTATTCCGTCAGCAACGTGAGAAGCGATTCCGACGGCAATGCATGGGTCGTCCTCAGAAACGGCACACTTAGCGCCTCTCTTACCGAGAGCAGAACGGGTGCGGATACCGATTCTTATGTAACCGTCCATGCAAAGACAGCAGACTTTACCAGAATGGCTACTCCCACCCTCAGCTATAAGATCGTGGGTGCAAACTCTTCTGCCGGCAGAGAGAGACTGCAGAGAAGAATCTTTGAAGCAAGCCAGATCAAGAGCTTTGACTACACTCCCGAAACCTATTCCGTATTCGCAGAAAAACTGAATGCGGCAATCGCAATGTACAATGACAAGGAATTTGTCAAGAACCAGCCCGGCTCCAACATCAAGGAAAAAATGGCAGCCGCAGATACCAAGTATGACGATGCTATCAGCCAGCTTGATGCAGCAGAAGCAGCGTTGAAGACCGCCGGCGTGACGGATGAGCAGCTCGAGCCGCTCAGACTCGTTATCGCTACCGCAGAAGGCATCATCAATGCGGAGGAAACTCGGGGTCTGTATGACTATGCAGCATACCAGAACTTCATCAGAGCAGGTTCTCCGTACCAGGTAGCAAAGTCAGGCTACCTCGACACCAGCACATTGACCAGTTCCCTCATTACCGATTATGTACAGGCTCTGACGGAATCGATCAATGACATGAACGACAACCAGAAACTGAACAGAGTAATCCTCGGCGGTCTGATCACCGATGCGGAAGCTCTGCTCTACAACGACCACTATACAGAGGAATCAAGAAATGAACTGAGAACTGTCCTCGACGGCAAGCCGTCAGAAGCAGGCGCAAGAGCTGTATATGCGGAGAAGTTCATTTCTCAGGATGTTATCGACGCTATGTGCACCAGAGTCGAGGCACAGATCAGAGTCGTTAAGGCAAGCCTCTCCACTCCTCTGGAAACAACTGAGCTCCAGGCTCTGTTGGAAGAGGTTCAGGGTCCGAACTACCTCGGCATGACCGAAAAGGTCAACTGTACCGATGAATCCTACAATAAGCTCCAGGAAGCCTTCAATAAGGCACAGGAAGATTTCGCAAAGATTGAGTTTCAGGAGGATGTTGTCGCTATCCAGACAGCCCTCGAGAAGGCAAGGGATCAGTTCACCATCGTGAAGCCCGCCGCTTCCAGTGACCTCATTCTGAGGGACAGCAAGCTCAGAGTCTGGATCGACAATAACTCTTCTTATCCGTTCGACCTGGCTCAGTACGCCGACGAGACCACGGAGCAGCCCTCCGTTATCTCCAGCATTGATCTCCATGCAGACGAAGCCGGCAACTGCTTCTATGATGTAGATCTGCAGCATGTTAAGTTCGTAAGCCTGATCGTGTCAAAGACCGTGACGTCCGCTGACGGTGAGATCACCACCGAAGAGATCGTTTCCGAGAAGGTGGATCTGACCGCAATTGCTGACGGCAATCTCGCATTTGTTGTCACTCCGGACGCCGTGATCAAGAAGACAACGATGACCGCTGTTTACTTCCCGCAGCTCACCGGCGAGGTTTCCGGTAAGGTGGGTGCAAAGGTTATCGACGCTACTTACGAAGCTCCTTACTATGTATTCCGTTATGAGACGGATAAGAACAACAAGCTCACGGTGAAGCAGGTTTATCTGCCTCCTGAGGGCGGCCTCAACAAGACCGTGGCCTTCACCATGAAGACCAAGCTGGGTGCAGGCGATTATATCGCTCAGACCGACGGCACAGTAACCAATCCCGCAGCACTCGCTGTAACAAACGTATATCCGAAGCTCGTGACAGAGCCGGAGACTCCCCCGGAGCCCCAGGGCACCGTGGCACATGATGATTACAATATCACCAATGTGGCAGCTAACTTCGATAACCTCGATACATCAGAATTTGCTGAGGCTATCGCAGCAGGCAAGAACGTCATTGTTGTAGACGCATCACAGTCCAGTGAATTCGGCAGCTACACCAGCCTCTGGATCTATGCATGGAAGGTTGGCGGCGGAGACGTTTACGGCTCCTGGAGCGCAAATGCCCAGAGTATGCTCAAAACCAATGACGGCAAATACTTCTATGTATATGCCGACAGCAGTGTCAACATCGAGGGCGTCATCATCCTGCGCGGACAGAAGGCTTCCGGTAACAAGATCACCGGCGACTGTAGGTTCCCCACACCGGTAGCCGGCAAACCCATCTATCTTGTCCAGAAGAGCGGCACCGTAACCGCAAAAGAGTATAACGCTTCTCCCGCTACCGATCCGTTCGCAGGTCAGCCTGAGATGGAGAAGGTAAACGAAGCAGATATGGACGCCAAGGATATCCCGCTGGCATACGTCGGCGGCAGCAAGGCCCGTATTACCAACAGACCTTACTATGAGATCTATGGCTCCGGCAGAAAAACCAATGACCTTCGTTATGCCATGAACGACAGCAACTATATGTACGGCGGTGACGGCGGTACCTGCGACAACGATAACCGTGTCGGTGCTTCCCAGCTTTCCTCTTACTTTGACTGGTATGAGGTAAAGATCCCCGTACCTCAGTCCGTGAAGTACACCTTCCAGCTCAAGGGCATGAACCCCTCCGACAGCAACAGGAAGACGGTTCAGATTAAGGGCGTTTACAATGATGTTTGGCTCGCTCAGCTGGATAACACCTCAACTACCGACGGCGAGTACAGCAAGATCGACCTGCTGTCCTTTGAACTTGAAGACGATAACATTCCCGAGAACCTGACCGTATACTTCCGTCTCCCGACCAACTGGAAGACCGATATCCAGCTTGCAGGTCACGGCAATGCAACCGTTGTCAAAAATTCACCCGACGGTCACCTCAACAGCCCCAACTCCAACGTATACTACTTCAAGAACCTCTCTAAGAAGACTCCTTACCTGAAGTTCACCGTAACAGATGATGAGGATCATCTCAGAACCTACTATGCTTGCCTCAAGGGCGGCGACTACCTGCTCTTCGACCCGCTGTATGACGACGGAACAGGCGAAGGTTCCTGGAGAGAATTCAAGTCCGCACAGACCAAGCTCAAGGAAGTGCTCCGTGATATCCAGGCTGACTATTACGGTCATGTAGTGGTAAATGTCTATGATGAAAACGGTGAAGTTTTTGACATGGGCGACGACACCTACTACTATTCCGAGTTCCTCCGTATGACAGTTAGTGATAACAAGTTCTTCCACTACTCCGGCAGCGGTACTGCCGCAGACAGCGCATATCAGATGAACATCAATGCCATCGAGGCAATGAGTGAGGTGGAGGCAAACGGCTATGCCGAGAGACTCAGAACCATCACAGATGCCTACAGAGAGCTCTATCAGCAGATGTCCGAAGCAAGAAAGTACATTGATGCACCGCTCTCCGTCGGTAAGCACAACCAGCAGAACAACAAGACCGGCGGTAGGGGACGCTATCCGGAATATCTCGCCAGAAAAGACTATACAAAGTATTCTTCTTCCTCTATCGAATCCCTGAAGAATAAGCTGAAGACCGCAGAAGAAGATTATCTGTCCATCTCCGGTCTGAAGGTACAAAGCTACAACTCCACGATCAACTCCAACTACCTCAACAAGATCAGAGCTCATACAATTGCTCTGAAGAGCGGTATTGACTACCTGGGTGTTGAGAACGAGAACGCTATCGGCGTACTTCTGTTCGACGCACAGAACAAGGTCAGAAAGGGCTCAACCTTCAAGATCCAGTATCGTGAAGAAAAGACGGGCGACCTGGTGATCAAGCCGGTTACCAACTACAACCCCATCGGCTATCCGATCTACTTCATCGTTCCCACCAATACCACCAAGACGGTTTATGATGTACAGTTCGTTGAAGAAACCATCTCCGGTTCCAGCGTGCTCGGACCGAAGAAGGATGTTATGAGACTGGAAGACCATATTGACTGGGTATTCTATGATTCTCTCACACCTTACTGGGTTGAGAACACCACCACCGACTACAGAGAGCTGAACTCTGATATCTTCTCCGCACCGACCGTTGCAGATCAGCAGACCTACGACATGAAGCCGGAAGTCAAGAAGGTCGTCCGCAAGGATGCATCCGGTAAAGTAATCAGAGATGTAAACGGCGATCCCGAGTATGATATGATTCAGCAGACTGACAACCAGGGCAGAGTGAAGTATCAGGAAATGACACTTCTGTTCGACCAGAATGCATTCGTAACATGGGAAGAGGGCAGAGAAACCAAGTCCTACACGATCGCAGCAGGTGCCTATACCTTCCTGGATGGCTACACATCACCGATCGTCAACGGCAAGCTGAATCTGTTCTCCGATGCTGCAAGAGCCTATTTCGCACAGCGC
Organism: uncultured Eubacteriales bacterium; assembly: GCA_900316925.1. Taxonomy (GTDB): domain Bacteria; phylum Bacillota; class Clostridia; order Oscillospirales; family Acutalibacteraceae; genus UBA1213. The sequence goes on along the minus strand of ONEU01000036.1, from coordinate 1,834 downwards.
GATCTGTACGGTAAGTATACCACCAACGCGGTTGATGCAGTAACCGATCTGCATTGGCACAACGGACTTCAGGGCGGCGACGACGGCGTAGGCGTATTCAAGACCGGTTATAACGCACAGGCAGGACGCAACATTAACTTTGAAGCATCCTCCGGTGACTTCCTGACCTACGGTACGTCCTATACCTACTACTCCTCCGAGGGCCTGTCCTTCAGATGGAGCGGCAATGAGCCTCTCTACACCTCCACACCTGTGGTTCTCCAGGGTAAAGAAATCGTCCTGGCATCCACCACCGGCGGTGTGATCAACGGTACAAAGGCAACCACACCGTACTTCCTCCTGAAGAGCTCCGATCTGACTGCTAAATCAATGGATGTCACTTTTGTGACAGACGTGTATGTCACCTATGAAGACAGAATGGGACACAAGCAGAAGTTCGTGATTATGGAAGGTACTTACAACATTGAGAAGGCAGATCCTGATTCCGACTATATTGCAAACCTCTATGACTATGACTACTGGCATAATAACCAGTACGTCCATGCAAAGAGCAGAAACAAAGAAACAGTCGTCGGAACAGGTAGCAGCAACCTCGTCCACGGTACCTACACCAGATAATGCACTCTTTACGAAAACCGGCACATTCGTGTCGGTTTTCTTTTTTTCCGGATGCACCTTTCGGACATGGCCTCATATAATATTGTATAGAAAACATAAGGAGGAAGCTTCATGTCTGAAAATATGATTTGCAATGGCTGTGATGAATGCAGTCCCGGCGACAAGTTCAAGGAAGCGGTATGCATCAACGCCTCACGCATTTATGATTCCTGCTCCGACAAGGACTGTCTGGAGGATCTGAACGTGCTGCTCACCAAGCCGGGGCAGTGTATGATTGACAAGGCTGCCAATGTCCGCCTGAATGACGTAACCGTCTGCAACGTATCTGTCGGGTTGCAGCCGGTCCCCTTCCACAAGGGATTCTATGCGGTGGATATGACCTTTTATTTTGATGTCAATCTGGATGTCTTTATGGCGCCGAATTCCCTGCCGATGCCGGTAAAGGGACTGGCAGTCTTTTCCAAGCGTGCGGTACTCTTTGGCAGTGAGGGCAGTGTGAAGATCTTCAGCTCTGAGTGCAGCACCGATACCAACGACGGAATGACGCTGCCCACCCGCAATTGTCCGAAAGCAGTCGTACAGGTCGCCGAGCCGATTCCGCTCTCTGCAAAGCTCGTTGACCGCCGCACCGCACCTCCCATGCCGCCCTGCCGTATCCCGGAAGCGATCGTCCGTCGTTACGGCGGCGAATTTGCCTCTGTGGAAGCCGACAAACAGGTGCTGGTTTCTATCGGTATGTTCACCATTGTCCAGTTGGAGCGCAACGTCCAGATGCTCATCCCTGCTTTCGACTTCTGTATTCCGCACAAGGAATGTGTCACCAGCTCAGAGGACCCCTGTGAGCTTTTCAGCAGTATCGACTTCCCGACAAACGAGTTTTTCCCCACAAACCTTCCGCTTGACCCGAAACACTCTTAGTTCTGCCCTTGCAGGGAGTTTTTTGGGGAAAACCCTTTTCCGGCGGAAAAAGGGTTATTCCCCAAGCCCCTTTCCTAAAACCGCCGATTGTGTGTCGTGGGAGGTTTTGAGTCAATCCCTTTCCTGACCGTAGAATGAGTGTCAGGAAACTTGTAAGAACAACCCGTAGAAAACAACGGGTACGCTTTCGGGGGTGTCGGGGGACTTTCCAGGATAATTCCGTTCCTGACCGTAGAATGAGTCTCAGGAAACTTGTAAGATCAACCCGTAGAAAACAACGGGTACGCTTTCGGGGGTG
>ONEU01000055.1 GCA_900316925.1 uncultured Eubacteriales bacterium | reverse complement strand
TGGTGAAATATCCGTCCCTTTGTAATCGAAGTTCGTTTTTGGAAGAACGGGGGTGGCAGCATAAGCCGACATACTGAACATCAAAAGCGTACAAATGGTAAGAAACGGAATCAGGATCCTACGTTTGATAGTGACCACTCCTTTCAACGATGAGACAATCTACTGTCAGATACGGACATTTCTCCTACACCCTCATTGTATCACATCATCCTGAAAATTTCAATCACCTGCGGCGCCCCGCCGCTGTGTAGTCACGCTGCCGTTCGCTTACGCTCACTCTGTACGTTTAAGGCGGGAGGTGCAGTATCGCTAACATCCGGCACGGCGGCTTGCGCCGATTTCCTACGTCCGCCGCCACACCCCTTGACGGGGCGCTCAGCGGCTGGCTTTTCAGTATTTGAAAGTTCTGTTTTCTATCAAAGTACCCGTGCCTGCTGCTTCGCAGTTGTAGACAAAAAAGGAAACCCGAAAATGCTCAGAACGAACATTTCCGGGTTTTGTTAAATGTACGGGATAAGCAAAAAACAGGATGTTCAGGATAGTTCCGAAGGCTGCTTTTCCGCAAGCTGTCAGGCATTTTGAAAAAGCAGTCGCCAGACGGAGGAGTTACCCTTGTAATACACTTTATTGGCAATGATACCAGTAGCGAACACCCAGCGTCTTGACAGACACCGGCATTCTCTGCGTGTGTATCTTTCTGACATTCTGATCAAATAAAACAATCTCGCAAGGTATTATTTATGTTTCTTTACGTATAGGATACCATACCGAGCGTGCCAGAATCGTGCCAAAACCGGTTGCTTTTTGAAGATTTTTTAAATTATTTGTAAATAATTTGTAAATATCACTATATTCATACCATTTACGCCGACTTTTTTATCTTGTATCAATGCCCGTGTGCTTGCCGGTTACGTCAAAAATCTCCGTCAAAGCAGCATCCACATGCCTCACCTTCATACTTCCCTGTTGATTCATTGTTTTCTGCGCTACCAGTACACGCTTCCGTGCGCGCGGGAAACTGTTTTCTTCTGCTTACCAAATCCCCGCACTTGCGGGGATTCCCTTAGAACAAAGTAGGCACGGGTACTTTCGATAGAGTAATCGTACCTGAAAGCTTGAAAGAAATAGCCGCTAAGCGCCCCGTCAAGGGGCGTGACGGCGGACATAGAAGATTCACAGCCCTGCTGTGCCGTGCCGGATGTTAGCGATACTGCACCTCCCGCCTTAAACGTACAGAGTGAGCGTAAGCGAACGGCAGCGTGACACGGGTGCGCAGGCTCTGCGCTCGCGCCGTAAATCTTGACGATATTGTTATTATAGTGTAGAATAATAGTGGATAATGTGACGAAAAGAGGTGCGGGAGGTGCTGATAGATATGGGAGATGTAAAGAGAAGAGAAAAGTGTGATTTTGACGCATTACGTCTTTTTTGCCTGTTTTTGTTGGCTTTGGTGACAGTCCTGACAGTAGGAAACTTTGGATTGTCGGTGACGGCAGCCGGTGAAGAAGAGGAAGAATCAATCGTTGACCCGATCAAGCATAAGGATTCGTATTCCGCCTTTCTATACAATAATACTAATGGGCTGCCGACTCCGGAAGCAAATGATATCGTACAGACAAGTGAAGGTGTTTTGTGGATTGCCAGTTATGGCGGTCTTGTGCGGTATGACGGCGAAAACTTTGAACGGATGGACTCTACCGAGGGTATCGCCAGCGTGGTCTGCCTGTTCGTTGACAAAAAGGACCGGTTGTGGGTCGGTACCAACGACAGCGGTGTGGCAGTGCTGGAAAAGGGGAAATTCCGGAAGTGGAATAAGTTGGACGGACTGGTTTCTTCGTCCGTGCGTGATATCATCGAGGATTCTAACGGCCTGATCTATATCGCCACTTCAACGGGAATGTCCATTATTACCGAAAATGGAACCATTCGTCCCATTGATGACAGCCGGATTAAAAATGCCTATATGCGTGAACTGAGAATCGGGGCAGAGGGCCTGGTGTACGGCCTGACCGATCACGGCGACATCTTTACCATCCGGGACGGACGGATAGAGACCTTTCTTGACGGCGACCGGAACCGTGTCCGGGATGTGATCTGTATGTTCCCCGATCCTCTTCATCCCGGCAGTATGTATCTCGGTACGTCGAATACCAAGATCTATCACGGCAGCCTACATAAACAGTTTGATGACGTGACCGAAAGGGATATCTCCCCGCTGGCCTATACCCAGAGTTTTGAGTATATCGACGGCAAGATATGGATCTGTGCCGGCAACGGAATTGGTCTGCTGGAGGATGACCATGTTGAGATACTGGATAACATTCCTATGAAAAGCTCGATCAACCACATGATCGTGGATTATGAAGGAAATCTATGGTTCTCATCGTCACGGCAGGGTGTGATGAAGATCGTAAAGAACGCTTTCTTCGATCTTTACACCCGCTATAATCTTCCTGCGGCAGTTGTCAATACCACCTGTATGTATCGGGACCGCTTGTTCATCGGTACGGATACCGGTCTCACCGTGCTGGGGAAGGAGAGCCGCATTTCCTCCTTGCCGCTGGCCAAAGCCGCAACGGCATCCGGAAAAGCCCTGGATGCGAAGGATCTGCTGGGGCTGCTTGATGGCTGCCGGATCCGTTCGATTATCCGGGACAGCCGGAACCGCCTGTGGATCTCAACCTGGCAGAAGCTTGGACTGCTTTGCCTGGATCAGGATGAACTGACGGTCTATTCCGTGGAGGACGGATTATTGTCCAACCACGTCCGGGCAGTCTATGAACGCAGTGACGGCAGTATCCTGGTGGTAAATACAGGCGGGGTGAGCGTGATCAGCAACGGCCGGGTGACGAAAAGCTACAGCGCTGACGAAGGGATCGTCAATACGGAAAGTCTGACCGTGGTTGAGGGATATCACGGGGAGATCATCCTGGGCTCGGACGGTGACGGCATCTATGTCATCAACGATCAGGTGACAAGGCATATCAGCTCCGAAAACGGCCTGACATCGGATGTGGTCATGCGTATCAAGCGTGACCTGAAACGGGAGGTTTTCTGGATCATCACCAGTAATTCCATTGCCTATATGGACGCGGACTACAATGTGACCACCGTGCGGAAATTTCCGTATTCCAACAACTTTGACGTCTATCAGAACAGCAAGGATGAAACCTGGGTGCTCAGCAGTAACGGCATCTATGTGCTTCCGACGGATGAATTGCTGAAAAACGAGGAGATTGACCCCGTCCACTACGGCATCAAGAACGGCCTGCCCTGTATTTCGACGGCCAATTCCTATAGTGACCTGACAGCCGACGGGAATCTCTATCTGGCGGGCAGAACGGGTGTGGCAGAGGTCAATATTGAGTCACCCTTTGAAAATGTCAGCAATCTGAAGGTCAGTATCCCGTATATCGACGCGGATGGCGTGAGGATCTATCCGGACAACAGCGGCCGGTATACCGTTCCCTCGAATGTCAAAAAGCTGACGCTGTACAGCTATGTGTATAATTATTCGCTCATCACTCCGGATGTGACCTATCAGCTCGAGGGCTTTGAGGATAAGGGCAACACGGTCAGCCGCAATGAGCTGGCGCCTGTCAGCTACACGAATCTCTCAGGCGGAGAGTACCGCTTCGTGATGAGCCTGAGTGACTCGAGAGGCTTTTTCAACAAGACGGTCGCCGTCGATATTGTCAAGGAAAAGGCGTTCTACGAGGAGCCATGGTTCTATATCATTATCATCCTGTCGGCGGTGCTGATCTTTGTGGGAATCATCCGGTTCTTCCTCTTCAGGAAGATGAACAGGCTGGAAAAGAAAAACCGTGAGAATCTGACGTTTATCCGGGAGATCACAGAGGCCTTTGCAAAAGTGATCGATATGAAGGATAACTATACCAACGGCCATTCCATGCGTGTGGCAAAGTATACGGCCATGCTGTCAAGGGAAATGGGACTGGATGAGGAAACGATTGAAAAATACTATTATGTGGCGCTGCTGCATGATATCGGTAAGGTGGGTGTCCCCACGGAGGTGCTGAATAAGCCCGGCAAGCTGACGGATGAGGAGTATGAGACCATCAAATCTCATGTGACCCAGGGGTATGAAGCGCTGAAGGGGATCAATATCATGCCGGAACTGTCCCAGGGGGCACAGTTCCACCATGAGCGTCCCGACGGCAAGGGCTATCCCAATCATCTGAAAGAGGGAGAGATTCCCCGTGTGGCACAGATCATTGCCGTGGCGGATTGCTTTGACGCGATGTACTCGAACCGTCCGTACAGAAAACGGATGAAATTTGATAAGGTGATCTCCATTATCAAGGAGGTTTCGGGAACCCAGCTTGCGCCGGATGTGGTGGAGGCATTCCTGCGTCTGGTGGAGAAGGGTGAGTTCCGTGCCCCGGATGACGACGGCGGCGGAACGACGGAGAATATTGATAATATCCATAAATCCTATTCTTCGGATGCCTGAAAGTTTACGCAAATTCTTCGTCAACAACGATGACCAGTTTGCGCTTATTGCTTGCTGAAAGAGTTATCCCTCAGCAAATTCTGGAAAGGGGTACGGGGAAAACCTTTTTTCGCTGTCAAAGCGTTCCCCAAAACACCGGCAGTATGAATATCCTGCTGGTGATCCGGAGGCGGTCAATATGAAACAGAAACACACTGCGGCCTTTCATCTGGCAAGCGGAGCTATCATTGCCGCTTTATATGTGGTATTAACACTGGCATTTGCACCGATCTCGTTCGGGGGGATGCAGATCAGGGTTGCCGAAATGCTGACGATCCTGCCGCTTTTTACCCCCGTCGCCATCCCGGGATTGTTTGCGGGCTGTGTGCTGGCCAATATCCTGGGCGGAGCCATTATCTGGGACATTGTGTTCGGCAGCCTTGCCACACTGATCGGCGCTTCTCTGGGATATTTGCTGCGCGCTCATCGCTGGCTTGTTCCGCTCCCTGCCGTCCTGGCCAATGCGCTGATCGTTCCGTTTGTCCTGTGGTACGGCTACGGAATGACAAATGTGCCGGTCTGGCTGCTGATGGTGTATATCGCCGTGGGAGAACTGATTGGTTGTTATGTGCTGGGAGAACTGTTAGCTTCGGTGCTGAAGCGATATAAAAGGTTCATTTTCTGAAAACGGAGTGATCGTTCCGTGAGAAAAGGAACAGAACGGAGAGAAAAATGGAGGATTTGATCAAACGGGTCGGGATACCGATGTTTGTCCAGCTTGCCATAGAATCCTGGAATGAGATCCTGCTGCTGATACTGATCCTGACGATTCTGGTCGGGCAAAAGATGGACAAGTCCAATCGGATGTTTGATAACCTGAAAATACCGATGACGGGGGAACTGACCGTCTTTTATGTGGCGGCGCTGATCTATAATTTCTGTGATGTATTTGGCAATGCATTTCTGGACACGACGATGGAGTTTTCTCACTATGTCGTCAGGCTCAGCATTTTCCTGTACTATGTCGTAGGCTTTTTTCAGACGCTGCTGTTTTTGCAGGTAATGCGTAAATATGTCGCGGAAAAAAACGGACAGCAACCCCTGAAAAAGGCGCTCCTTGTCTTCCAGGCCTTACAGTTCCTGAACCTGCTGATCCTCTTTATCAATCCCTTTACGCACATCCTGTATCGGATCGACGGAAGCAATCATTATCACCGCTCATGGGGCATCTATCTCTGGCAGGGTATTACGATCATCTCCTTCTTGTTTATTGCAGCCATCGTGATCGTGCAGTGGAAAAAGATCGACAAATTTATCCGACATATTATCATTACCGCCGTGATCTTTCCCTTCTTTGCCTTGATCGGTACGTTCTTTGTGTCGGGAATCAGCCTGAATAATATTGCGGTGACGATCTCGGCGCTGATGAGCTATATGATCTACGAGAGGAACCGAACCATGCTCACCGTTAAGAATGCCCATGAACTGGAGGATGCACGCATCCAGCTCATGGAAAAACAGCTCGTGATCGAGCAGAATAAACAGGAACTGCAGGAAAATAAGATCAGGCTGCTGGTGGCACAGATTCAGCCACATTTCATCTTTAATTCTCTCATGGCGCTGCAGTCCAGAAGCACGGATAATCCCGAACTGTATAACGGAATCAGGAGCTTCGGGAAATATCTGCGTGCCAGCTTTGAAGCCATGACAGAGGATACCATGATCCCCTTTGAGGAGGAGATGAAAAGCATCCGTGCCTATATCCAGCTGGAGCGGATGAATTACGGTGACAAGCTGCGGGTAGAGTATGATATCGAGATAGACCGTTTCATGCTGCCGGCCCTTTCGGTGGAGCCCTTGGTGGAAAACGCCATCCGCTATGGCGTGGGAACGTATGAAAAAGGCGGTCTGGTGAGAATTTCGGTACTGGATGAGCCCGACTGCATCCTCATTGAGGTATGGGATGACGGTTCGGGAGGCAATAAGCTGACGGATGCACAGAAGGGTCGGAAAAGCATCGGCATCGAGAATGTACGTCTGCGCCTGAAAGCCATGGATATGGGAGAACTGACCATCACACAGGACGAGACCGGGACCAGTGCCGTGATACGGTTAAAATATGAGGAGGGGCAGAGTGAAAACGATAACGATTGATGACAACAAATCCATCCTGGATCTGATGAAATACATCATGTACAAGATCGACCCGTCAGGCAGTCATTACTTTGTCACATCGGCGGAGGAGGGCTTTGCCGTCATCGGGAAAGAGGATATCCGGATTGTATTTCTGGATATCGAGATGCCGGATATTTCCGGTGTCGAGGCCGCCAGGTATTTGCAGAATATCTATCAGAAAATCGACCTGATATTTATCACGGGTCACTCGGAGTATGCCCTGGTGGGACATAAGCTCCATTGCAGCAGCTTTGTGACAAAGCCCTTTGATGAAGAGGATATCATCGAGGCATTGAAATGGCTGCGTGTGCCGGTGGAGTCAGAAAAGAAGCTGAAGGTCAGATGCAGCGGCAGCTTTGCCGTTTTCGAGGGGGAGCATCCGTTCCGTTTTGACAGAAGGCTGACCACCGAGCTGTTTGCCTACCTGGTCTACAAAAACGGCGCCTTCGCTACCAATGGCGAGATCATTGCTGTTTTTTGGGAAGGCAATAATGATAAGAAGGATCTGCTCAGAAAGTACATCAAGGATATGCGGGACTGTTTCGGCAGGATCGGTGCCGAGAATGTGCTGATCCGGATGAAGGGCAGTATCGGCCTCAATATGTCGGAGATTGACCTGGAGGGAGACCCGGAGGAGCTGGTGGAACAGTTTGGCTGGTTTGTGTAGGAATCGGTAATTGGTTTACAGATGATTCATTAAATATGGCTCTTCCCTAAAATCTGTGGGTAAGAACCGATAAAATGTGAATAAAACAAAGTATCACGAGGCTCCACGTGATATACTT
>ONEU01000157.1 GCA_900316925.1 uncultured Eubacteriales bacterium | reverse complement strand
TTGACATCCTGCACCATCTTGTATCCCTTGAGGATATAGGACGGGTTATGGCAGGCAACAAAGTCAGCCTTGTTGATGTAGTAGGGGCTCTTGATCGGCTTGTCGCCAAAACGCAGGTGGGAAATGGTTACGCCGCCTGTCTTTTTGGAGTCATACTGGAAGTAAGCCTGTACATACTTCTGGGTATAGTCGCCGATGATCTTGATGGAGTTCTTGTTAGCACCAACGGTACCGTCGCCGCCCAGACCCCAGAACTTGCACTCGATGGTGCCTTCTGCAGCGGTGTTGGGAGCGGGCTTCTCCTCGAGGGAGAGATGGGTCACATCGTCGTTGATGCCGAGAGTGAACTGAGCCTTGGGAGCATCCTTAGCAAGCTCCTCATATACGGCAAATACGCTTGCCGGGGGAGTATCCTTGGAACCGAGGCCGTATCTGCCGCCGATGACCTGAATACCGGTTCTGCCCTGAGCAGCCAGAGCAGCGATGACATCCAGGAACAGAGGCTCGCCAAGAGCACCGGGCTCCTTGGTTCTGTCAAGAACAGCAATCTTCTTGCAGGTAGCGGGAATAGCCTCCACGAGCTTATCGGCACGGAAGGGACGGTACAGTCTGACCTTCACCAGGCCGACCTTCTCGCCTCTTGCGTTCATATAGTCGATGACTTCTTCAGCAACGTCGCAGATGGAGCCCATAGCGATGATGACACGCTCAGCGTCCTCTGCACCATAGTAGTTGAAGAGCTTATAGTCGGTGCCGAGCTTATCGTTGATCTTGCCCATATATTTCTCAACTAGCTCCGGAACTGCATCATAATACTTGTTGCAGGCCTCTCTGTGCTGGAAGAAGATATCACCGTTTTCATGTGAGCCTCTCATCACGGGATGCTCCGGATTGAGAGCTCTTTTTCTGAATGCCTTGACAGCATCCATATCGCACATTTCCTTCAGATCCTCATAGTCCCAGATCTGGATCTTCTGAATCTCGTGAGAGGTTCTGAAGCCGTCGAAGAAGTTGAGGAAGGGAACTCTGCCCTCGATAGCAGCCAGGTGGGCAACAGGAGCAAGGTCCATAACCTCCTGGGGATTTGTCTCTGCGAGCATAGCGAAACCGGTCTGACGGCAGGCATAAACGTCGGAATGGTCACCGAAGATGTTGAGAGCGTGAGAGGATACGCAGCGTGCGGAGACGTGGAAAACGCCGGGCAGCAGCTCACCTGCGATCTTGTACATATTCGGGATCATCAGCAGAAGACCCTGTGAAGCAGTGAAGGTGGTGGTAAGAGCACCGGCGTTCAGGGAACCGTGAACGGTACCGGAAGCACCTGCTTCAGACTGCATCTCGGAAACCGTAACGGTTGTACCGAAGATGTTCTTGAGACCCTGTGCGGACCACTGATCAACGTAGTCAGCCATCGGGCTGGACGGAGTGATGGGGTAGATACCAGCTACCTCAGTAAACGCATAAGCGACATGAGCCGCAGCATTGTTACCGTCCATGGTTTTCATTTTTCTGGCCATTGGATTTTTTCCTCCTTTTTTATTATTTAAGACAGCCGAACAGACAGTGGCGTGTCTTAAAGGATGTCTTTGAAAAAGTAGTGTAGGCGCACTACTTCAACAATTATTTTAACACGTTTTCAGGACGCTGTAAAGTAGGAAAATGTAAATATTTTCTATTTTTTTTAGAAGGATAACGGCGTTTTTGAGCAATATTGACTTTCACAGAGGGCAGCGGAAAATAATGCCGGCGCTTTATTTACATTTCCGGCTCTTTGAGCTATAATAGGCTTGTGACATTGCAGAAAAGAGGGATTATGATGAAGCATTTTGAGAAGACGTTGGAGTCCGAGACGATCTTTGACGGAAGGATCATCCATGTGACACACGATAAGGTCGAACTGGAGAACGGCAGTACGGCGCTGCGAGAGGTGGTGGAGCATCCCGGCGGCGTGTGTGTAGCCGCCTTGACGGACGAGGATGAACTGCTGTTTGTCAGGCAGTTCCGTTATCCGTATAAAGAGGTGCTCACGGAGCTTCCTGCCGGAAAGCTGGAAAAGGGACAGACACCCCTTGAAAACGGCAAGCGGGAGCTGCTGGAGGAAACGGGGGCAATCGGCAGAGAATATATGACGCTGGGAAAGGTGTATCCGAGTCCCGGCTACTGCGGGGAGATCATCCATCTGTATTTCTGCAAGGTGGATCATTTTGAACAGCAGAATCCGGATGAAGACGAATTTCTGGATTTCCTCCGCATCCCGGTGGACAAGGCTGTGGAAATGGTGCTCAACGGAGAGCTTCCGGATGCCAAAACACAGATTGCGGTGATGAAAGTCGCCCTGCTGCTCAGACAACTGCGTGCAGCGGAATAGGAGCTTGCCATGATAAATCCGATCATCATTATCGTCAGCGTAGCGCTGCTGCTGGCCATGCTGACGGTTTGTATCATCAACAGACCCAAAAAGCCGTTTATCACCGGCACGATCATTGTGCTGCTGATCTGCTTTGTGGTGTTTACTTTCCTGATCGACAACGCGATTTCTTCCACCGGTGCCGGAGAGACCGACGGTTTTGTGTCATTCCTCACGATGAGCGACCATCCGAGCTATGACGATCTGGCATCATCCTTCCATACCTATATGCTGATCGACATCGGACTGATCGCGGCATCACTTGTCTCGCTGTTCATTGAGATTCTGCTGATCCTGCGAAAGAGCGAGAAAAAATGAGGGAGGGGACTATGAACGGGATCGGTCTGTATCTGCATATTCCCTTCTGCCGGAGAAAGTGTCCCTACTGCGATTTCTTTTCTGCGGCAGACAGCAGCCGGATGGAGGAATATACCCGTACATTGGAACAGCGGATCAGAGCTGCCGGTGAATCGCTGCAACGTCCTGCCGATACCCTCTATTTTGGCGGCGGAACGCCCAGTCTGTTGGGAGAAGAGCGTCTGTACAGGCTTGCTGCGGCTGCTCGTGAGAGCTTCGGACTGTCTGATGCGGAGGTCACCGTGGAGGTCAATCCCGAAAAGCAGGATATCGACTTTGAACGCCTGCAAAAAGGCGGCTTCAACCGGCTCTCCATCGGGCTGCAATCGGCGGATGACAGGGAACTGCAGCTGTTAGGGCGGCTGCATGATGTCAGAGCAGCGGAGCGGTGTATTGAAAGGGCAAAGCAGGCCGGCTTTGAGAACTTCTCGCTTGACCTGATGATCGCTACCCCCGGTCAGACTGCCGACAGTCTGATGCGGTCGATTGATTTCTGTGCCGCTCACGGGGCGAAGCATATCTCGGCGTATCTGTTGAAGATCGAACCGCATACGCCCTATGCCCAAATAAGGGAACAGCTCCGTCTTCCGGATGATGACGGTCAGGCAGAATTGTATGAGCTTGCCTGTCAGCGCCTGGAAGCCCATGGCTACCGTCAGTATGAAATATCCAATTTCTCTCTGCCGGGCTATGAGAGCCGCCATAATCTCAAATACTGGCACGATGAAGAATACCTTGGTCTCGGACCGTCGGCACATTCCTTTCTGGACGGGCGCCGGTTTTACTGTGAACGGTCCTTTGACGCTTTTTTTCAGGATCGCACCGTGGAGGACGGAGAGGGCGGATCGCCGGAGGAATTTCTCATGCTGGGGCTGCGTCTTCGTGAAGGGGTGACGAACGCGCGTTACCGGGAGCGCTTTCACGAGGATATCCCTGCGGTCTACCGTGAAGCTGCCGAACGCTTCAACGGTACCGGTCTGCTCCATGCCGACGGGAATGGTATCCGGCTCACGACAAAGGGATTTCTTGTCTCTAATTCCCTGATCGCTCATATCATCGGATAAAAAAGAGGACTGCTGCTTTCAGAAGCGCAGTCCTCTGTTGTTATTGGGGTGTTTTGGCTGGGGCGGGTGTGCGGTGAATCTGCCCGGATAGCTGCTCGAAGGTCACGCCGTATTTCTTGGCGATATCCTGTGCATAGCTGACACCCTCGGGCGGGGCAAGAAAGATTTTATACGAGCGTGTTCCCTCGTGGATGCCCGTAATCAGACTGGCAACCTTGCTGTCGCCTTCGATTTTTGTGTTCACCTCGTCCAGGTTCATTGCCAGCTCGTGCATGTGGGTGTTGAAGATCGTGCGCGCACCGAGATAGCGCAGCGCCTTGACCACATCCTTTGCAATATATAACCCCTCTGCAAATGAAGTGGTGGCGAGGGATTCGTTGAACAGCAGCAGGCTCTCGTCCGTTGCCTGGGCGAAAAGCTCGCTCATGCGCTTGGATTCCTCACCCAGTCTGCCGAGATTGACCGTCTTGTTTTCGTCGGCAGGGAAGTGGGTATAAATGCTGTCCGCCGGGCTGAACTGTAATTCCCGGGCGGGAACGTAAATGCCGCATTGGGCAAACAGGAACATCAATCCTACTGCTTGCGTCAGAGTGGTCTTGCCGCCGCGGTTCGGGCCGGTCATGATATAGATGCGGTGTTCGGCGTCGAAATCCAGGTCGTTGAGAATAATGTCCTCGTTTTTGCCGGCTGCCTTGCGGATGGCGAGCTTGAAGTTGTATAGATCCCTGGCGTGGAACTCCCTCCGGCGGGTGTCAAGGATTTCCGGCTTGCACAGCGGCAGACCCACGGCAGCAACCTTTTCAAGATAATCCGCCCAGCGGATGTAGAAAATGAACTCCGGGATCAGCTTCGTCAGACTGTAACCGCTGATATTCGTATAGCGGGACAGCTTGTTTTTCAGCTGTTTGACCGTGGTGCCGAGCATTTCCGTCATCACACGGCTAAGATTCATCATCAGCGGGTCATCTCCCGTGACCTTGCCGGCCATGTGGATCTTTGTCATGCCGTCAAAGCCTGCGCCGCTGTGAATCTCGCTCTTTTTGGAGGAAAAGTCCAGAAACTTACTCAACACGCCCGGCCGGGAAAAGGGCTTGTCGTTGATGGAGACGATCCCCACCTCAACCGGCATGAGCTTGCTGTCCAGGTTCACGCCTATTGACAGGCTCTTGATCTGGCCGATCTCGCTGACAAGCTCCTGGATATCCTGCCGGAGATGTTCAAAGCCGCTTTCCTCGTAGACAGAGGAGACGTATTCCTTGAGCAGATGTAACCCCTCGGAACGGATATCATGCTCTTCCAGCGATTCCCGGATGCCGGCAATGCAGTGGATGTAGATCTCCAGCTCCTGTAAGCGGTTGATGAGCTGCCAGATGGGAGCGGCAGTAGCGTCCTTGACAGAGCGTTCCAGGTCCTTCAGATAGGCGAGCTCCTCCAACAGTCCTTTGATGCGTTCCCGGAGCTTGGGATAGTGGTAGATATCATCGAAGACATCCCGCCGGTAGCGGATGACATCAGGGTTGCGCTCCAGCTTTATCATAATGTTTTTGATGATATTCTGCTCGTAGACCTCTCCCGACAGCTTTTCGCAGATATGTTCGACGGACAGGTCGTTTACCGCTTCCTCGTTGAGCTGTATAAAGCAGGATTCCGTATTCCTGGGATATAACAAACTGAAATCGTTCATCGTGAACACGTCCTTGTGATTATTCTGATGCTTCAAAATCAAGAGGCAGGTAATTGATCAGGCCGGTGCCGACGGCTTCAATCTCCTTGCCGGGATAATTACTGAGAAGGATCATTTTCGTGTTGGTGACCTGATTGACATACAGCATGGAGGAGTATGCGGAGAGTGTGCCGGTATGGAAGAACGCATTGCCGGAAGCGTCGATCATCAGACCATAGCCGTATTGAAGTGCGTCACCCGGGTTGGAATTGCTGTAAGCCATGTCCGTCACGACTTCTTTGGAGAGGATGGGATAGTCCGTGAGGGAATTGAGCCAGAGGTTGAGATCGTGTACGTTGGAGATGATGCTGCCGGCGCCGAAGCTCATGCCGGGATAGAGCAGATAAGCCTGCTGACGATTAACAGCCATCTCTTCGGCAAGCTCACCGCTGAACGTATCGGCAAAGCCGGTCTGAGTCATCTGGAGGGGCTTGAAGAATTTTTCGGTAAGATAATCCTCGTAGCTCATGCCGGAAACGATTTCTACGATCCTTGCAAGCAGGAAGTAGTTGCTGTTGGAGTATTCCATCTCAACGCCGGGTTTGAAAGAGAGCTCACGGCTGAGGATATACTCTTCGATGGCTTTTTTATTTTCGGCAGCGGAAGCGTTCTGTGTGGCGGCAAAGGGGAGCTTGCCGTCCTTTAACGTGATATAGTCGGGGATACCTGAGCGCATACAGAGAAGCTGGTGGATTGTCACCTTACTGCCGTAAGAGCAGGAGGGGAAATAAGTGGAGATTTTTTTGGAGACGGACAGCTTTCCCTCCTGAACCAGCAGCATAATGGCAGCGGCCGTAAACTGCTTGGAATTGGAAGCAATGCGGAACAGGGTGTTTTCGTTGACAGCATTTTTTCCTGTCTTATCGGATGTGCCGGTGCTTTTGGAGAGCAGCACCTTTCCGTTTTTCGTAATGTAGACAATGCCCTTGAATTCGGAATCCTCGAGAACCTTTTGCAGTTCTTTGGCAGTGTTATCTTCCGGGACGGTTTGTGACACGTCTCCGGAGAGAGAACTTTCGGTGGGTGTCTGATCCTGTTGTGCGCAGGCTGTAGCGGAGACAGCAAGCAGACAGGCAAGTGATAGAGAGAAAAGTTTTTTCCAATGTTTCATGTTAATTCACCTCAAGCTTGATTATAGCACGATATTTGTTGGCTTTCAATACTACTTTTTTATATCGACTAACGATTTTGTGCAAAAAAGCATAGACCGGAAAGCTTCCCTCTTCTATGACTGCACGGAAATCACTTTTGAATAATCCTTGTCTGAAAGTCCATGCATATTCTTCGTCAACAGCTTGCTGCAAGGCTTGTTCCGCAGCGAATTTTGGAAAGGGGTCCGGGGAAAACCTTTTTTTCGCCAGAAAAAGGTTTTCCCCGGGTCACTGGCAGGGAATAATTGTTTTCCGTGATGGCGCTGTAATGCCTCTTGTCAAAGCTTTGTGGGTTATGTTATAATATATCCTGATATGTTATGTATTTTTAAGGGGATGATGAAAACGAAATTTCTATCGTGGAACGTCAATGGACTGCGGGCTTGCCTGCAGAAGGGCTTTCTGGATTTTGTGAAGGGGCAGAATGCGGATTTTATCTGCCTTCAGGAAACAAAAATGCAGGAGGGACAGGCGGAAATTCCGCTTGACGGCTATCACAAATACTTCAATAGCGCCGAGAAAAAGGGCTATTCCGGTACAGCTGTGTTTACGCCGCATGAACCGGTGTCGGTGGTGTATAACGGTATGAATCTGGAGGAGCATTCACACGAGGGAAGAATGATTACCCTCGATATGGGCGGCTTCTACCTGGTAAATGTCTATACGCCCAATGCGAAGGACGGTCTGCTGCGGATCGACTACCGGATGCAGTGGGAAACCGACCTGAGGAATTATCTCATGCGGCTGGATCAGGAAAAACCGGTGATTTACTGCGGTGATCTCAATGTAGCACATCAGGAGATCGATCTGAAAAACCCGAAGGCTAACAGGGGCAATGCGGGGTTTTCCGATGAAGAACGCGGAAAGATCGGTGAACTGCTCGATTCCGGCTTTACGGACAGCTTCCGTTTCCTCCATCCGGATGAAACGGGACGGTACAGCTGGTGGTCATACCGATTCAATGCCAGAAAGAATAACGCAGGATGGCGCATAGACTATTTTATCGTATCCGATCGTATCCGGGAACGCATCACAAGGGCCGATATCCTGTCGGATGTCTACGGCAGTGATCACTGTCCTGTGGTACTGGAAATCGACTTAACGTAAGGAGTGAACAAGCAATGATCGAAGTAAAGCATCTGACCAAGCATTATGGACGGCAGAAGGCTCTGGATGACGTCAGCTTCTCTTTGAAAGAGGGGGATGTTCTTGGTTTCCTTGGTCCTAACGGTGCAGGAAAATCCACGACAATGAACATTATCACCGGCTACATTTCCAGTGACTCCGGAGAGGTGCTGATCAACGGTGTGGATATCCTCGATGATCCGACCGCTGCCAAAAAGAATATCGGCTATCTTCCCGAACAGCCGCCGCTGTATAACGACATGACGGTAGAAAAGTATCTTGCCTTTATGTTTGAACTGAAAAAGGTGCGGCAGCCAAAAAAGGAACACATCCGGAAAATCTGCGAAATGGTGGGGATCGCGGATGTCAGCGGCAGGATCATCAAGCACCTGTCAAAGGGTTACCGCCAGCGTGTGGGACTGGCACAGGCACTCCTGGGAGATCCGCCTGTCATCATCCTTGACGAGCCGACTGTCGGACTTGACCCGGCCCAGATCATCGAGATCCGGAACCTGATCCGTGAGCTGGGTGAAAAACATACCGTCATTCTTTCGTCCCATGTCCTGTCGGAGATCGAGGCCGTGTGTGATAAGATCATCATTATCAATCACGGCTGCATTGCGGCACAGGGTACCACCGAGGAGCTGGTGGGCTCCGGGAAGGGCACCAGAACGCTCCGTCTTGTCGCCGAGGGTAGGGAACAGACGCTCTTTTCCGTACTGCGGAATGTGGATAACGTCACCGCGGTGCATAAAAAGGGAGAAGCCGAAAAGGGCTGCTACGAGTTCACTGTTGAGAGCAGCAAGGATGTCCGCAGAGCGGTATCCAGAGCCGTCACCAAAGCCGATTGCAGTATCCTGATGCTGCAGCCGCAGGGGATGTCACTGGAAGAAACCTATCTCGATATCATATCGGGCAAGGAAAACTAAAGGAGAGTGATACCATGTTTGCAATATATAAACGAGAGCTTTCGTCCTATTTCAGCTCTCCCGTAGGATATATCGTACTGGCGGCGTTCATGGCGTTCAGCGGCATCTACTTTTATGTGCAGTGCCTGTTTTCCGGCACCTCCAGTATGTACGGCGTGTTCCAGAGTATGTTCTTTATCCTGCTCTTCATCATCCCGCTCATCACCATGCGGTTGTTTGCGGATGACAGACGCCATAAGACCGATCAGGCGCTGATCACTTCTCCGGTGGGTATTCCTGCCATCGTGACAGCCAAGTTCCTGTCGGCACTCACCATGCTGGCTCTCTGTCTGCTGGCCTATGTGCTGGAGGGTATTATCCTTTCCTGCATTGCTTCTCCCGACTGGAGCATTATCTTTGGCAATATCTTCGCCATGCTCCTGATGGGTTCGGCTTTCATTGCCATTGGCGTGTTTATTTCATCCCTGACGGAAAACGTCATTGTGGCAGCTCTGGTTTCCTTCATGGCAAATGTCATCATCAGCCTGATCGACACCATCTCCTCAACGGTTTCCTGGGATTTCCTGAAAAGCCTTCTCAGTTCCCTCTCCTTTCAGACAAAGTACGGTAATTTTGCACTTGGTCTGATCTCTCTGTCCGACGTTGTATTCTTTGTGTCTGTGGCGGTGCTGTTCCTGTTTCTGACGGACAGAGTCATCGACAGACGCAGATG
>ONEU01000199.1 GCA_900316925.1 uncultured Eubacteriales bacterium | reverse complement strand
TGGGGATAGCCGTTGTTCCGGGCAGGATCATAGCCCTGGGGATACCCGTTGTTCCGGGCAGGATCATAGCCCTGGGGATACCCGTTGTTCCGGGCAGGATCATAGCCCTGGGGATATCCATTATTCCGGGCAGGATCATAGCCCTGGGGATATCCGTTGTTCCGGGCAGGATCATAGCCCTGGGGATATCCGTTATTCTGATTCCGGTTGTTCATCCTTCATCACCACCTGTTCAACAATACCTTATTTATACCATGAATCAATTTTCCCGTCAAGATAAATCTGTCACTCTTTTTTGAGCGAAAAGTCAGAAAAACCCGACTTGTTCTTCATGTCCGCCTCCACCCCATGGCAAACCAATTCCAGCGGAGAGGACAACAATCAGTCACAGAATCCAGGACAAGATGGTTCTGCCAAAGGTGGTATCTGTCTCAGCATTCATCTTCCGTCCGGAAATGACAGGCGGCATGAATCCTGCATCTCCCCCGTCATCCTGTCCCGATCAATAGACATCCTTTTTCTTTTTTCTTTCGCTGACAGCGATATTCCTGAAAAACCGTTCCTTCTGTCTGCGATAATCCACAGCGTTATCGCTGTAATGAGCCTCGGTTCGGATTTTCCTGTAGCTGAGAAGACGGCTTTCGTCAAGTTCGCCGTTTCTGATGGCTTCACGGACAGCACAGCCGGGCTCGTTCTGATGGCGGCAATCGCGGAACCGGCACCCTTTTGCAAGCTCCTCCACGTCCTGAAAAGCACCCGCCAGCCCTTCGGAGACATCCCACATACCAAGCTCCCGCATACCGGGAGTATCAATCACCATGACACCGTTTTTCAGCATAATCAGTTCACGGTGGGTAGTGGTATGTCTGCCCTTGCTGTCAGCCTCACGGATGCCGTTAATATCCATGACCGTCTCCCCGGCGAGAGCGTTGACCAGGCTTGATTTGCCGACTGCCGGTTACCGGGGAAGCCCTTTTTCTGGCGAAAAAGGGGTTTTCCCCATACAAATGATCTTAGATAATGCCTGTCTTACGTTCCTGAACGAAAGAAGGAATCCTGTTTACCAGAGCGATGACAGCAATCTGTCAAAATTATTCCATAGCCATTTGAAAAATGATGATAAACATGGTAGAATGGAGAAAACAGATGGGGCGCCCAAAAGCATGATCCATCATCAGAAGGGAACTCACCATGATGATCACAAAGAAAAAAGAAACGCTGTTCCTTTATATCAGACAGATAGCCGCAGTCCTGTTGACGATGGTCTTTGCAACGGCAACGGTTCCGCGCAGACAAACGGCAGCGAATTTTGAAAGGGGTCCGGGGAAAACTGTCAAAGCCCTGTTTGGCGGGTCAGTATCAAAACAACATCAGGAAAGGAACATCACCTTATGCAACAGAACAGAATGATCCGAACGACAGCGGCTGTCCTGATTTCGGCAGCGCTGTTAGCCGTATCAGGCTGCCGGACGGTACAGAGAAGCTGTTCTCATGGCGGTATTCCGATACAGCGCCACAGGATAGTACCCCCGCGTCCTTCACGGAAGTAAGCGTTCCCAAGATCACCCAAGAGGATACCGCCGCACTTGCCAAGGAATTTGAAGACGAATTTGGCATTACCATCGTCACTCGCGATCAGGTACCTGAAACGTACTACAACTATCACATCACGCAGCTGGATGACGAAGAAAGCATCTTCAGCGCGCTCTTATTATTGCAGGCTGCGTGCCGTAATTATCCCAAGGGGATGTTCCGACAGGTCGACTTATCCACAGGAAAGATGAAAATCCTCCTGGCAGACGATATCACGGACACCTCCGACACCAGCGTCAAAAGTCCCCCCGGCATTGCCGTCGGAACAAACCTGGTACTGGCAGCGAGTGCACGGCTGGGTCGTGCAACGGTTTATCACGAGATCAACCATATTCTCGTCAGCCACATGGAAAGCCGCGGCGGCGAGGAAGATCTCACGGTCAATTTCGGCGCCCTCAATCCCGAAGGCTTTGTCTACGGCAGCAACTACAAAGAGGAAAACAGCGTGCAGTATACCCCGCTGGACCCGGAAGACACAGACTATGCCAATACTTATTTTGCCAGTGATTACGGCAAGACAAACGAAAACGAAGATATGTCGGAAATGATGGGCGGGCTGATGGGCTCTGTTCTGCCGGACGACTATTGCAAGGGCGCTCACATTCAGGCAAAATACCGTTATCTGTTCGGGCTGTTCCGGAAGTATTTTGATACGGACGGATGGGACCGGCAACTGACCTGGGAGAAACGGGTTGGATTATCTCACCGGGACGGCATAAGGCTCTCACAGACACCAAAAAGACACAGAAAAAACCTCCACCTATTGTCAGAAATAGATGGAGGATTTTTTTACGGGAGCTTTATCTGCTCACGGTATCAGCCGAACTGACTGTTATAGAGCACGGCATACTTACCGTTGAGCTTCATAAGGGTATCGTGATCGCCGACCTCTTTGATGTCGCCGTTTTCCATGTAAAGGATCACGTTAGCGTCACGGATGGTTGACAGCCTGTGGGCAATCACAAAACTGGTACGTCCCTTCATCAGGGCAGCCATAGCATCCTGAATCGCCTGCTCGGTATGGGCATCAACGTTACTGGTGGCCTCGTCAAGGATCATAATCTCCGGGGCGGCGATGATGGCTCTGGCAATGGTCAGAAGCTGTCTCTGCCCCTGGGAAATGTTCTCGGCGCCCTTTGAGAGCATCATGTCATATTTTCCGGGCATGGTGCGGATAAAGCTATCGGCGCAGACCGACTTTGTGGCGGCAGCCATCTCCTCATTCGTCACCGCGCGTTCCGTGGAATATTTCAGGTTATCCCGTATCGTACCCTCAAACAGCCAGGTGTCCTGCAGCACCATCCCGAAATGCTTTCGCAGCTCGTGACGTGTCATCTCCTTTGTGTTCACGCCGTCAACCAGGATCTCTCCGCCCGCGATCTCATAGAAGCGCATCAGAAGATTGATCAGGGTCGTTTTTCCGGCTCCGGTCGGTCCCACGATGGCGATCTTCTGTCCGGGCTTCACGGTGAAGCTGACATCCGTCATCAGCAGCTTATCCGGATGATAACCGAACCGGACGTGTTTAAATTCAACCGCTCCGTCACAAACCGTGGGGATCTTGCCGGACTCCGGATCCGGGACCTCCTCTTCCGCATTGAGAAGTGCGAAGATCCGCTGACAGGCGGCAGTAGCGGTGGAAAGCTGGCTGGACATCTGTGCGAAGGTTGTGAAGGGCTGCTGGAAGGATTTGGTATACTGGAGAGCGGACTGTACGCTGCCGATGGGCAGATAGCCGTTGAGTGCCAGCAGACAGCCCACCAGGCCGGAAGCCGCATAGCCGATGTTATTGACCATCTGCGTCAGGGGCATCGTCTTACCGGCGAATTTCTCCGCTTTTTCCGTCTTCCGGCAGAGCTCCTCATTCAATTCATCGAATTTTGCCTTTGCCTTTTTCTGGTAATTAAAGCAGGAGACCACATTCTGACCGTCAAACATCTCCTCCACATAGCCGTTCACAGAGCCCAGAAGAGCCTGCTGGGCAGCGAAGTTCTTTCCGCCCCGTTTCATCACCGGGATGGTGCACATAAATGTTGCCGGGATAATCAGGACAGCGATCAGAGTCAGCCAGATATTGATCCCCAGCAGCATGGCAAGTACGCCAAACAGGGTAATCAGGGCGGAAATGATCTGGAAGAAGTTCTTTCCCAGAAAAATATTGATCGCATCCACGTCATTGGTGACGGTGGAGAGAATCTCACCGTTGGTATGGGTATCGTAATAATTGAGCTTCATCCTGTGCATCTTTTTATCAATGTCGCTGCGGATATCCCTGACGATATTCGAGGCGATCCGCGCCATGATCTTGTTGGCCACGGTATTGAAGAAAAATGCCAGGAGATACATCAGCACCAGGATGACAACGATATAGAAGATCGTCTGTGCTTTTCCGATCGACATAAACGGCAGCTGGATATACACCGTGGAGGGATCCACCACGCCGTTGACTTCTTCCAGGCGCCATTTGTTATCGAGGACGCCGGCATAGAGGATCGTGGTAATATCTCCCAGCAGTCTTGGTGCAAACACCGTAAAGAGGGTCCCGATAAACGCCGCAATAACCGCGAAAATGAACCTGCCCTTATAGTTTTTCAGGTAAGAGAACAGCCGCTTAAACACTTTCAAGTTCATGCAGGACCTCCTCCTTTCCTAACTGGATCTCCGCGATCTCCCGGTAGAGTCTGCAGGAGCCCAACAGTTCCCGGTGGGTCCCCATCCCGGCTACCGCTCCGTCCTCCAGAACGATGATACGGGTAGCGTCCATGATCGTACTGACGCGCTGGGCAACAACGATCATCGTAGAATCTCCCATACTCTTTTTCAGGTTCTGTCTGAGCTGCTTATCCGTTTTCATATCCAGAGCCGAGAAGCTGTCATCAAAAATATAGACCTCCGCTTTTTTCATCACCGCTCTGGCAATTGCGAGACGCTGTCTCTGACCGCCGGAGAAATTGGTTCCCCCCTGGGAGACCGGGGCCCGGTAGGTACCGTCCTTTTTCTCGACAAATTCGTCGGCACAGGCAATGCGGGCAGCTTCTTTCCACTCCGCCTCGCTTCCGTTTTCATTTCCGAAATTCAGGTTCTCTCCGATATCTCCGGAAAAGAGGACATTTTTCTGAGGCACATAGCCGACCAGATCCCTGAGCTCATCCAGCCGGTAATCCCTGACATTGACCCCGTCCACCAGAACCTCACCGAAGGAGGTGTCATAGAGCCGGGGAATGAGCTTGACGATACTCGACTTGCCGCAGCCGGTCCTGCCGATGATTGCCGTGGTCTCGCCGGGTTTAGAGACAAAGCTGATCCCCTTGATGACCGGCTCATCCGCTCCCGGATAGGCAAAGGTAACATCACGAAATTCAATGGTGCCGCGGCAGGTTTTCTCCGGGGTTTTCTCCGCGGGGTCCCGGATGGTGACTTCCGTTTTGAGGACATCGGCGATCCTGTTCATACAGGCGTATGCATCCGGGAACATCCCGACGACCACCGCCAGAAAAATAATGGCGATAAGAATGATGTTAATGTACTGTGTGGCGGCGACCAGGGCTGATACATCGAAGGTGTTCCTTGCCACCATGTAGGAACCCACCAGCATAGCGCCCACCGAGGTGAGACCGAACAGGAAATTCACCACGGGCATCATCATTCCGGAAATGGCGATTGCTTTGCGGGACACATCCGTGGCATCCTGGTTGGCGTCATCAAAGCGTTTGATCTCGTAATCCTGCTTGTTAAAGGCACGGATCACACGGACACCCTCCAGGGTCTCCAGAAAGAGCTTGTTGATGGAATCAATCTTTTTCCGGAGCTTGGCAGAATGAATACTGGCCCTGATGAGGATCACCGCAATGAAGACGATCAGCAGGGGGATCGCAATGGCGAGCACGAGAGCCAGCTTACCGGTAAACGCAACGGAGAGCACCAGACCGATCACGGCCATCATAGGTGCCAGAAGACCTATGCGGAACAGCATAATCAGGAAACTCTGGATCACGCTCACATCCGTTGTAGTCCTGGTGATGAGGGATGCCGTCCCGAATTGATCCATCTCGGATGCCGAAAAGCCCTGAACCTTGTAAAAGACCTCCTTGCGAAGATCCGCCGAAAAACGGGCCGTCAGCTTTGCCGCCAGATGATTGGAGACCACATTGGTCAGACACGCCACCAGGGACAGAACGATCATGGCAACGGCAAGATAGATGATCGACTTTTCATTATTATCATTCACCCCGTCAATCATCATGCTGACCAATGTGGGAGCGGCAAGCTGTGCAAGAGAGGCGAGCAGCGCAAAAATGACCATAGCAGCCACCTGCTTTTTGTTGAATCCGACCCTTGAAAAAATGGTTTTCATAGTTTTTTCTCCTCTTTTAATGCACTTGTTCCAAACTCATTGTCATGTTCCGGCATACCGTCCGGCATCCATTGAGTCTGTTTTCAAAAATCAGCGGTCCCCCTTCCCATCATCTCATTACCGGAATACGGTGCCATTGTCTGTCACGCCGCCTCGGTTCGTCCCCACGGAGATTCCTTCTGACCTGCCAGTTACCCAGGGAAAACCTTTTTCTGGCGGAAAAAGGATTTTCCCCGGACCCCTTTCCAAAATTCGCTGCGGAATAAGCCCTGCACTAACTTATCATTGTTGTTGACGAAAAATAGGCAGGGACTTTCAGGCAAGGGGTTTCAAAATGGATTTCCAGGATCCGCCCGTATGGGGGACTTAACACCGTATGCCGGTTCACGGTTGTTATGCAGCAGTTTCTTCTCACGATTTCGCTAATAACATATCTATTATATCAAATTTTTTGTACTTTTCAACCATCTGAACCGAATTAGTACCAAAAAAGTACAAAAAGGGTCCTTTTTCTGCGATCATCTCCCCCGGCATCCGAATACGGTCCCCGGAATCGCAAATCATCACGAACTATGTATAGGGGGTTTGTTACTGCTCTTTTCGGATAACCATTCAGATTTCCGTGTGGACAATCAGACTTGATTCTTGGAATGTTTCAGAAATGGTTCCGCCACCGGATCAGGCATTTCATCTGCACCGTTTATCCATGATCCATTTCCTTTCAGGCGGTTACCATACCTGAATCCTCCGAGCACAAGTTATATTTGCTGTTTTACAAGCTGTTTCTGATTTCATGTTGATTTTATGCCGTCCATCCTATACAATAAAATTACAGGATCACCCCCACAAAAATGAAGGAGGACTAACAATGAAAAAGAGAATTGCTTTATTAGCCCTTGCACTCACCCTTTGCGGCACTTTTGCTGCCTTCCCTGTGAGCGCACACGAAGCAGAAACCGGAACAGAGAGCGAATCCGCCGTAACAGAATCAATCAGGTCCGAAGGTACCGGTACAGACTGTTTGTTGAGCAAATCACTGCTGGATCGCCCGAACAAGGTGAACGCAGATCTGGCAGGAAGGGGAAGAACTCTTGCAAACGTCTCGGGCGTGAATGTCCTTACTACGATCCAAAAAAGCAACATATCCGCACCGAACGCCCTTTACTGGAGCCGGGAGGAAAGTGCCGCCCCTGTTCTCTGCGACAGATACCATACGGAAGAAATGAAGCCCATGACTCTCAAAGTTCCCGCTTTCAGCGCCGAACCCAGGACTTTCGTCATTGACCTTGGGAACGAAAACGTGACCTCCCTCTTAGGCAGCAATTTCCTAAGCAGGAGCAGCCTGACCGTTGCCCCGGGAAGCACCTTCTGTGTTTTCAATTCCATCTCGGACAATGGCTTTGATACGATAGCAACAGGCAGCTGAACTATCCGCAGCAAAAAAACAGGAGTGAAAGATCACTCCTGCTTTTTTATTTGTGGTTCATTCTTTCCTTCGCACTGTCACGGAAGGCTGTGTACTTCTTTTCGGGAATCGGCAGCTCAGTTCCGTTATCGAGTGTCAGGGAAAAACGGCGGATACTGCTGATATGCTCCGGATTGACAAGATAACTCTGGTGACAGCGCAGAAAAAGGTGCCCGTATTGCTTTTCCAGCTTCGTAATGGTGGACATCACCTCAATCTTGTCCCCGGCAGTATGCAGAATACAATGCTTGCCGCCGTGTGCCGCTTCAATGTAGATGATCGTATCCGACATCACAAAATAATCCGACTTGTCAAGACAGTGAAAATGGATCCTCTGCCCCGCATGGATTGCCTCCCTGTTTTTGTCGTATATCTCCTGGAAATTTTTAGGATAGATGGTATCGTCATGGTGCTTCTCGTGAGGGGTGGTAATATCGCAGACAAGGATAAACGGCTTCTTCACCTTCTCGCCGTTCTCTTTGTGAAAAACGCGTTCGCACCAGGTCAGTACCGTGCGCTGATGAAGACTAATATCATTGTTGTCAGGATAATGGGTCGTGACGATATAGGTCAGTATGACAACGCAGAAGGAATGATTTGAGGTCGTATGCTCCACCCTGAGATTGCCCATCGTGAAACGCAGGGTGTGCTCATCGGCGTTCCAGACCTCGATCATCTTCTTACGTCCCCTGATGAACTGACCGTCAGCAGGCCCGTACCATCGTGCATCCTTATCCATATAGGACAGAAACGGCAGATAGTCATTCTCGTAATATTTTATGAGAAGTTCAGCGGAAAGATCAGCAATCGCCTGTATGTTCATCTCATCACATCCTGTATCGTTTGATTCCATTATATCCCAGGGAACAACAGATGACAAGAATCAGATAACCCTGCTGCTCTTTTCTTGCAGGACATCTCAGCGGCTTGCCGTCATCCCGCGGACCTCTCCTATTCGCTCATAGACAGAGTGACCGTAACATTCCCGTTTCCTAAAAGCTCCGTCAATTCGTCAGCGGACTTGTCCGTGATATGTCCGAGTCTTGTGTACGCCCAGGAGTTTGAGCCGTATAATACCACCATCTGGTCACCGGAATACAGCACGATATCCCCTGCCGCAGTAGTTGTCTGTGAGTCTTCTCTGGGCAGGCTTTTGCCCAGAGAGCCGACCTGTTCAAAGCCGCCGTACATGGACATCTCAATCGTCTTATTACTGAAAGCAAGCTGTTTCAGCGCTTCGACTGAAGCATTGCTTTCCCATTCTACATGAACCGGCTCACCGTTGATAAACATTTTCATTCCTTCTGCCGCCTTCTGCTGTGAATAAACACCGCTTTCCGTCATCCTGCTTTCCTCCGGCTTGCTGACAGCTTCTGTCACCATAGAGGCGTGTGGGTCTTCCGCTTCTGATACGGCAGAAACGGATTCCTTTGAGACACGCGACGCTGTTTCCTCTTTACTGTTTTCGCGGCAGGCAGAAAGTGAAAGCGCCGCAAGCACAGCTGTCAGACAAACTGCCGCTATTCTGATTTTAGTTAAGATTCTTCCGAACTGATATGTAAAAGACGGGTCAAAAGCAATTGTCAGGAAACCGCGCTTTGCCATTTCCTGAGCATACAGACCGGAGTGCTGCTCTTTGACTGCACCGAAGGCACCGCAGACTGCAATCGCCGGGTATTTTCCTTCGGCTTCTTTGGGGCTGAACAGATCGGCAGCAAGTTCAATGCCGAAGTGATTTCTGAAAGGAACCTTCTTATGCCCGACAGATTCCTCTCGCAGATAGGCCTTGTCCCATTCCTGTGTGAGCGTCAGTTTTTCTGTATCCATCGTGTCTGCTCCTTTCGTTTTGTAGCTGATTTGTTTTGGTTGATACTATTATAGCCTATCTATTTCATTTAATCAAACACTTATTATTTGTTTTTTCTTTCCTCATGATCTCATAGATCAGACAAGCAGGCAGGGAAGCCTCCCATACGCAGCTATTTAATAGTGTTTCCCTCCTTTCACCAAGATTAGAGTTATCTAATCTTTACCCGTAAAAAAATCCGATCTCCCTATCGGAATCGTCAATTAGATACAACTAATCAAGTTTGTATACAGTTTAATATATCTAATCAGTTTTATCAATAGTATCACCTAAAAAAATGAAACAGCACTTTAGATGAAATCTGCTATCATTATTTGATACAATAATAGAAGGTGTTGATAATACCAAGAAGGTAATTATGAGACCGGATATCAATTCTGAAAAAACACTTCAAAGGTGATCCTGACAGTTATCTTTATGAGCTGACAGGAAAGAATCACGTACAGTCTGTATCATTATGACTATCAATCACATCAACAAGAATAATCCTTTTCTTTCGTCTCCAAAGTATTTGTTTCATCCCAATATGATCCTCGACATTTCCATACGCCGGTGTTATACTATAAAGCACCACAACAAAACAAATAGTATTCACAGGAGGAAACGATCATGGAAAACAAGAAACTGTACTGCGACTTCCACACTCACAGCACCAGAAGCGACGGTGAACTTTCAAGAGCCGAAGTCATTGAACTTGCCATTGAAAACAACATAGGCGCACTGGCAATAACTGACCATAACATCCCCTTTGACGACCTTGATGAATTACAGAAAAAGTACCCTGAGATCAGGCTGATAAACGGCTCCGAGGTTTCTACATACTATGACGTTCCCGGAACGGACGAAAAGAAGGAGATCCATGTTGTCGCTCTTGACTTTGAAAACACAGAGCGTTTCGTAAGTATCCTCCTTGGAAACCGCTTTGACAGCAAGGACTATGTCAACAGCATCATACAGAAGCTCTGTGAAGCAGGACTTGATGCCAGCTTTACTTACGATGACCTGCGCGCCGAGCTGAATCAGGAATTTATAGGCAGAATGGCGATCGCAAGAAAGCTCTTAAGCCTTGGTCAGGTCGGCAGCATGGAAGAAGCCTTTGACGAGTATATCGGTGATTTCGGCAAGCGCAAAGCATACGTCAGACCAGATGTCAGCCAATACATACCGATGGATACTGCTATCATCGAGATAAGGAAGGCCGGCGGTATTCCCGTTCTTTGTCACCCGTACAGCTATCATCTTTCGGAAGAACAAGTGGTCAGATTGATTCAGGATTTCAAAAAATGCGGTGGTCTTGCGATGGAAACAATGTATTCGCAATACTCTTCCGCCCGGCAGGAACAGCTCAAAGCCTACGCCACTAAATACGGTTTGCTGCAAAGTGCCGCCTCCGATTTCCACGGCAGAGGAAAGAAAGGTTCATTAGAACATCATTTCCCGATAAGCATTTATCGTGATCTTGCCGACATGAGGGAACAGTTGCTTGCCTCTTCAACATGATAGTGGATAAAACCGAAAAAATGAAACCGCCGTCCTTCCCCATGATTCCGGAGAAGGACGGTCGTTTTAAACAAGGAGCTAAGCTCCAACAAGCTCGCTTGATTGGAGCGAGCGACGCAGTCAACAGAGGTCGGGAAGCTTTAGCTCCTGTGGGCGTCGGTGGTGGTTTTTAACCCAACACCGACGGACGTATGGCACCCACGGCTACCCATTTTCGCTTTTTTAGGAAAGGAATAAGCCCCGCACGAGGCGAGGCTTTGATGTCAAAAACCTATGCCTTGTTGAATTTTTCCTTGCCCTGCCTGCATCTCGGGCATTTCCAGTCGTCAGGCAGATCTTCAAACGCTGTGCCGTCATGCTCTGCCGGATCGTAAACATAGCCGCATATTGAGCAGACATAAATGCCCGTAGCCTTGCTCCCGGAAAAATCAACCTCTGCAAGAACCGTCGGAACAGGATTATCCAGGTCTATTACACGCTTTGCTTCAAGGTTTTCATAACCCTGGGGCGTATGTGTGCCGCAATACACTGTGGGGTGACTGCGGACAAACTCACACACTCTGTCCAGAGTCTCACGGGCTGCCGCTTTATCATCAAAAACAACAGAAAGCTTATTCTCATAAAGCGCCTCGTCAACGTATGTGATATCTCCGTGAAGCATATAGAAAAGTCCGTCCGATTCCACAATGACAATGCTGTTCCCGTTGGTATGTCCCTTTGCTTTGATGTAATAGATACCCTCCGCTATCTTCTGGCTTTCGGGGAAATTGTAGTACGCACCGTCGGTAAATGTTACAGGAACGATATTCGGGATTCCCTGCAGTTCGGCCGCACTGACTTCTTCCTCGCCCACAAAAATCTCGGCGTTCGGGAAAGACTTTAATTCTCCGGAATGGTCGCTGTGCTTATGGGTAAGAAGTATTTTGGTGACCTGCCCGGGCTTGTAGCCCAGGTTTGCAAGAGCTTCCATATAGGTGCAAATATCCTTGCCTGTATACAGAATACTGCTCTCGTCAGGTGCTTCCTCCGGTGTGCCTGCGGGAATACCGGTATCTACCAATATCACTTCATTACCTGTGTCTATCAGATAGTTTTGCAGGCTTCCGCGGTAACGGATATCAGGGTCGAACTGATCGGGTCCTTCCTCTCCGCCGAAGGCAAAGGGCTGCGTATAAAAACCGTCTTTTCTGAACTTTACCGCTTTGATTATCATTGTTATTCCTCCTTGTTTATTTTGTTTCCTCCAACATTACCATCATCTTATCAAGCAGACTTTTTAGGCTTGTCAATTCTTCACTCGACAAACGGATACACCCTGACATTTCCTGCGGAACATGGAGCGCTTCTTCTTCCAGTTTTTCGCCCCTTTCCGTCAGGGCAATAAAAAGCTTGCTTTCATTACTTTCGGGACGTGTCCGGGTAATGAGCCCCTGCTTTTCCAGTCGTTTGAGCAGGGGCGCAAGCGTACCCGAATCAAGATGCACGATCTCCCCCAGCTCCTTTTCTGTCATTCCGCCATGCTCCCAGAAAACCATCATCACGGTATACTGTGTATAGGTCAGCCCTAATCTTTCAAGGGGCTTGCGGTAAAGACGGACAACCTCTTTGGCGCAGGCATACAGCGGAAAACAAAGCTGATTGCCAAGCCGGATGGAGCTATATTTATCTGCTATTGGTGGGTTTGTCATTCGTCATCATCTTCCGGTCTGAAAGCCGGGCAGCTTTCGGGTGCTTTGGGCATTTTTTCTCCTGTTATTGCTGCCTTGATCATTCCGCGGTGAAGATAAAGCATAATAAGACATACTCCTGCGCATATTCCTCCTATAAACGCAAAAAATGATTTCATAATTCTATCCGTCCTTTCTTAGTTTTTATAAAAAGACCGACATATCCCGTGAAAAGAGGTATGCCGGTCAGATTGTTATCTTGCATCAGTCGCCTAACATCTCGATCATATAGTTCTCCATTCCGATCTGCTCGATCAGGCAGAGATGACCCTTGACCCAGTGATAATGCTCCTGCTCGTCAAGGATAAACTGTTCGATCATGTGCTTTGTTACATAGTCGTCATCGAACATTGCAAGAGATTTTGACATCATGGGCAGAGCTTCGGCGGCATCCTTGCAGTCATATTCCAGCATTTCCTTGATGTCTGTGATAACGGGGTAAGGCTCGATCTCAACAACAGGTGTTTCACCAAGCTCAATCAGTCTTGCATTGACCTTTTTAGCCTCTTCCCATTCCTCATCTGATTCAGCCATGATCTTGTCG
>ONEU01000056.1 GCA_900316925.1 uncultured Eubacteriales bacterium | reverse complement strand
TTTTCTTTGGTCCGAGTGACAGGAGTCGAACCTGCGGCCTCTTGAACCCCATTCAAGCGCGCTACCAATCTGCGCTACACCCGGATAACATTGATATTATAGCAAATCTCTCCGGGTTTGACAAGTGCTATATTCACCAATGATATTGCAACAGTACTCGCGATAATTGTGCAATATTCCTAATACTCGTCCCTGCCTGAAAGTCCATGCAAATCCTTCGTCAACAGCTTGCTGCAAGGCGTATCCCTCAGCGAAATTTGGAAAGGGGTGCGGGGAAACCCTTTTTTTCGCCAGAAAAAGGGTTTCCCCGGGAACTGGCAGGTCAACATTGATTCTTGCAAAATGGCGGTAAACATTGTATGATAGAAGATGATAAAATTCATCAGACTACGCAAGGAGCATAGATTATGAGAAAGACAAAAATTATCTGTACACTTGGGCCTGCCTCCGACAATGAGGAAGTGCTGCGGAAGCTCATCCTCAGCGGAATGGATGTGGCCAGGATCAATATGTCCCACGGGACGCACGAGGAACATAAGGCAAAAATGGATAAGGTCAAGAAGCTGCGCCAGGAACTGAACCGTCCGGTGGCGATCCTGCTGGATACCAAGGGACCGGAGATCCGCACCGGCAATTTCCCGGAAAAGGTGACCCTGCAGAACGGCCAGAGCTTTACCCTGACCACGGAGGAGTGTGACGGTGACGCCAACAGGTGCTCCGTTACCTTCAAGAACCTGCCCAACGACGTTGAGGTGGGGACCCGTATCCTGATTGACGACGGTCTCATCGAGATGAAGGTGCAGAGCAAGACCGCTTCCGAGATTCATTGCGTGGTGGTGAACGGCGGCCCGGTGTCCTCCCATAAGGGCATCAACGTGCCGGGGGTGTTTTTGTCCATGCCCTTTATGAGCCCCAGGGATAAGGACGATCTCCGCTTCGGCGTGGAACAGGATGTGGATTTCGTAGCGGCTTCCTTCACCAGGAACGCCAATGATATCAACGAGATGAAGGCCGTGCTGACGGAGCTGGGCGGTGAGGATATCCGCATTATCGCCAAGATCGAAAACAAGGACGGTGTGGACAATATTGACGAGATACTCCGTGTGGCTGACGGCGTGATGGTGGCAAGAGGTGACCTGGGGGTGGAGATTCCCATCGCGGAGGTGCCCATCATTCAGAAGAGCATCATCAAGAAGACCCGCAATTCCGATAAGCCCGTCATCACCGCCACACAGATGCTGGATTCGATGATTAAGAATCCCCGTCCCACCAGAGCCGAGACAACAGACGTTGCCAATGCGATCTATGACGGGACAAGTGTCATCATGCTGTCGGGAGAGACTGCTGCGGGAGCGTTCCCGGTGGAGGCGGTGAAGACCATGGCGGAGATCGCAGAGATCACCGAGAATAATATCGACTATATTGACCGTTTCAATAAGCTGGATATGCACGAGCGTCCCGATGTGACCTCGGCAATCTCACACGCCGCCTGCACCACCGCCCATGATCTGGGAGCTGCGGCTGTCATCACGGTATCGAAATCGGGCATGACCTCCCGGATGCTGTCGAAGTACCGTCCCAGCTGTCCGATCATCAGCGGCACCCCCAGCGAGAAGGTCTGGCGCCAGACGAATATGTCATGGGGCGTGGTGCCGATCATCATTGAGGAAAAGTACAGCACCGACGAACTGATTGACCATGTGATCAGCGTGGCACAGGAGCAGGGATTACTGAAAAACGGCGATCTGGTGGTACTGACGGCGGGGGTACCGCTGGGCATTTCGGGTACCACGAATCTGATGAAGGTACATCTGGTGGGCAACATCCTGGTGAGCGGACAGACGATCGTGAACGATCTGTCGGCACACGGACATCTGATGGTTTGCCGCAGTGACGAGGAAGCCCTGGAGAATTTCACGGCGGGGGAGATTCTGGTCATCCACGAGACCAACAACAGTCTGCTGCCGATTATGAAGAAAGCGGCGGGCATCATCACGGAGGTGGACGGGCTGAACTCTCATGCGGCCATCGTAGGACTTGCCCTGAACAAGCCGGTGATTGTGGGGGCGAAGAATGCGACCCTGCTGCTGAAAACCGGCACCAACTGCAATATGTATGCCGGTCAGAGCGTTGTCACCACCGCGACCACCAAAATTATCTGAAAAACACAGGCACGGCTTCTCTAACGGGAGGAGCCGTGCCTTTTTAATGCCGTCAATAAATAGAGAGAGGTGAGGAGGAGGGAGAAATTGCAGGGACAGAGCAGCAGCAGCCAGAACCCGGCGCAGGCAAGGGGCAGCAGCAGGAGGAGTGACAGAACGGTGAGCAGACATTGAGCGGTGCGGGGAGAAAAGCGGTGCTCCAACAGCAGCATGAGGGCTTCACCGCCGTCAAGTGACTCGATGGGCAATGAGTTGAACAGTCCGAGGGTAAGATGGGCGGTGAAAAACAGCCATAGCAGCTCCTGATCTGTCAGGCGGTACAGCAGCAGGCACACCGCCGCAGAAACGAAATTCACCGTCACCCCTGCCAGCACAATGATGAGCTGAGCCTTGGTGCTGCGGATATGCTTATCGGTGTCGGTGATAGCCACATCGAAGAGGGTGAGACGAATCTCCGTAGGGACAGAGCCGTAATACCGCAAAGCAGCCAGGTGTCCCAGCTCGTGCATCAGCGCTGCCGTGAAGCACAGGATTACCGATTGTGTGGTGTCAAGCAGTACCGCTGCCGTCATCAGGCACACCATCGGAAAGCTCATTACGAACCTTCGTCTGCCGATGCGGAAGCTCATGGCTGCGTTCCGCTTTCCGGTGCGGAGGTGCTCCCGGCAGCAGGACTGCTGTTCCGGTGTGCTTCGGCTTCTTCAAAGGACTTGCGGCTGACCTCTGTCAGCGAGGTTTCGTCGCCGAAGAGCGGCGGCGCACTTTCGGACGTGGGAAACACGCTATCGTGATAGTTATCGTAATACCAGGTGGCAACGGAGGCATAGAGTGTCCCTCCGACGCCCTTGAGAATCAGCGCCGTGATGATGACCGCCGCACACAGTCCGAGCTGTACCCACAGCAGCAGCTTTTCCCTCACAAAAGAGGTTCCCTGTGCGGTGTTTTCCGTCTCCTCAGCAACAGGCATCGCTTCTTCAAAACTGTCTGTCATATCTTCACTCCTTTAACAGTAGTTAATCCGCCTCCATAGTCAGGGGGACTTTCACGAGAAAGTCCCCCCGACACCCCCGAAAGCGTACCCGTTGTTTTCTACAGGAAGTCTATGCAAGCTTCTTTGATTTCATTACTATGGCCAGGACAGGATTTTTCACAAAAACCACCCCGACACCCCGAAAGCGTACCCGCTGTTTTCTACAGGAAGTCTACGCAAATTTCTTTGATATCATTCTATGGTCAGGGAAGGGATTTCCCGGAAAGTCCCCCCGACACCCCCGAAAGCGTACCCGCTGTTTTCTACAGGAAGTTTATGCAAATTTCTTTGATATCATTCTATGGCTATAGCAGGACGTTTCACAAAAACCACCCCGACACCCCGAAAGCGTACC
>ONEU01000060.1 GCA_900316925.1 uncultured Eubacteriales bacterium | reverse complement strand
TTCACGGGTGTAGCTGTCGAGATGGATGATGTCCATTCTGTCCAGCAGGGGAGCCGGAATGGCCGTATGATCGTTTGCGGTCGTGATGAACATGACCTTGCTCAGATCAAAGGGCAGATCAATATAGTGATCGTAGAAGGTGGAGTTTTGTTCACCGTCCAGCACCTCCAGCAGAGCGGATGTGGGATCACCGTGGAAATCATTGCCGAGCTTGTCCACCTCATCCAGCAGGATGAGCGGATTGGCAGAGCCTGCCTGCTTCACGGCACTCATAATCCTGCCCATCATGGCACCGATGTAGGTTTTTCTGTGACCGCGGATCTCAGCTTCATCGTGGATGCCGCCCAGTGCGATCCGCTGGTATTTCTTGCCTGTTGCTTCCGCCACCGACCGGGCAATGGAAGTCTTTCCCACACCGGGAGGGCCTGCCAGACAGATGATCTGTCCGTTGATATCCGGGTTGAGCTTGCGCACGGCAAGTGCCTCCAGGATGTTCTCCTTGACCTTTTTCAGGCCGTAGTGGTTCTTGTCGAGCTGGGAGGCGATCCGGCGGATATCCGTTTTATCCTTGGTATAGATGCCCCAGGGCAGTTCAATACAGGTGTCGAGGTAATTGCGCACCACGTTGGCTTCCGCTGAACTGGACAACATTTTTTCTAATTTCTGTACCTCTTTGAGCAGCTTTTCCTTATTCTCGTCTGTGGTTTTCAGGTCAAGGATCTTATTGCGGTAATCAAAGCCCTCTGCTTCGGTATCCTCGTTATCCCCCAACTCCTCCTTGATGGCCTTGATGCGCTCCCTCAGGTAATATTCCTTCTGGTTTTCATCCATGCCAAGCTTGGTTTTTTCGGTAATCTTTTCCTCGATCATCAGGATCTCACTCTCATAGCTGAGCATTTTGATGATCTTATCCAAGCGCTCCATCTCGTTATAGGTTTCCAGGATGGTTTGCTTTTTATGGTAGTCACGCAGGATATTGTCTGCGATATAGTCAGCCAGCTTGCCGGGCTCTGTCATCTCATAGACGGTGAGATAAATGTCCTGCGGGATATGAGAATTGATGATGGCAATTTCTCCGAACATCTCTTTGATGATGCTCATGCGGGCATCCGTTTCGGCATTTACGGGAGCGGGTGTGATCTCACATTTGGAAACCTTTGCGGAGACAAAGATCTTTCCCTCCACGAAGCTCTCCGCCTCTGCACGGTACATTCCGCGGATAATGACCCGGATCACATCGTCTGATATTTTTGCCGTCTGCAGGATCCGCGCAAACACACCGGTCTGATAGAAATGCTCCGTGTTGACGTCATTCTCGGCGGAATCCTTCTGGGTGGTAATGAAGATACTCTGATTGAAGTTCTTCATAGCGGCATCCAGAGCTGCTACCGATTTCTTTCGGGCAACGTCAAAATGCAGGATCGATCCCGGAAAGATGACCAGGCCGCGCAGGGGCAGTACGGGTACTGTTTGTAATTCGATTGTTTCGTTTTCCATGTTTTTCTCCAATCTGCAGGATACTTGCATTGTCAGTCTACACCGTACAGTTTTCTTGTAAACGTGTAATCTGATATCATTAGAATCATTGTACTATCAACTATTATAGCATATTCTGTCACCATAATCAAGGCGGAGTCTCTTTGCTTTACGGAAATCAGTTTTTCCCTGCCGGTTACCGGGGAAAACCTTTTTCTGGCGAAAAAAAGGTTTTCCCCGATCCCCTTTCCAGAATTCGCTGCGGAATATATCTTGCAGGGGGACTATTACATAAAGGTGAGCTGACTGCTCTCGGGAAGATCGGCAAATGCCCCGGTTCCCTTGAGCAGCTCAATGACCGTTTTCGAGACCTTCGCACGCTGCTGGAAGTCCTCGATCGAGGTAAATTCACCGCCGGTGCGGGCTTCCGCCAATGAAGCAGCGGCAGCCTCTCCTACTCCCGGCAGGGATGAGAATGGCAGACGGATCTTCCCGTTCTCCACCAGGAATTTTCTCGCATCCGAGTGATAGATGTCGAT
This sequence comes from uncultured Eubacteriales bacterium, assembly GCA_900316925.1. Taxonomy (GTDB): domain Bacteria; phylum Bacillota; class Clostridia; order Oscillospirales; family Acutalibacteraceae; genus UBA1213. The sequence goes on along the minus strand of ONEU01000060.1, from coordinate 12,225 downwards.
GGGCAGCACTTCAATTCCTCTGGCAAGCATTTCGTTGACAATCTGCAGGGTATCGTAGGTGGATTCCTCCTTGGCGGTGGCTTCCTTCTTCTGCATTTTCGAGCTGATGTCCTGCATCCTGTTCTTCACGGCGCTTCTGCCCCGGCAGACCAGATATGCATCAAAGTCGTCGCTGCGGACGGTGAAATAGGCTGCATAGTATTCCAGCGGACGGTGCACCTTGTACCAGCCCAATCGCAGAGTGGCAATCATATAGGCAGCGGCGTGTGCTTTCGGGAACATATATTTAATCTTCATGCAGGAGTCAATGTACCAGTCGGGGACGTTATGCTCCTTCATGGCCTTGATGTGGTCCTCCGTGAGCAGCTTGGTGGCATTTCCCTTTCTGACGATCTCCATGATCTTGAACGCCATATCCGGCTCCAGTCCCTTGTGCATGAGATAAACCATGATGTTGTCACGGGTTCCGATCACCTCTGAGATGGTGCAGATCTTCTTCTGGATCAGGTCGGCTGCATTGCCGATCCATACGTCTGTGCCGTGGGACAGTCCGGAAACCTGCAGCAGATCGGCAAAGGTTTTGGGCTGTGTTTCAATCAGCATGTGGCGCACGAAGTTTGTACCGACTTCCGGCAGTGAAAAGGTGCCTGTTTCGGAATCAATATCCTCGGGGGTGACGCCGAGGGCTTTGGTGGAAACAAACAGCGACATGACTTCCGGGTCACTCATGGACACCTGCATGACATCAATGCCGGTGTATTCCTCTAAGTAACGGTAGATCGTAGGAACATCGTGTCCGAGCTCATCGAGCTTGCAGACGGTATCATGGATGGAATGGAAGTCGAAGTGGGTAGTGAGAATATCCTTTTTCTGATCGTTGGCGGGGCGCTGGATGGGACAAAATTCGTAAATATCGTTCATCCGCGGAACAACTACCATGCCGCCGGCGTGCTGACCGGTGGTGCGTCTGACGCCGGTACAGCCGATGGCAAGACGCTGCATTTCCGCTGTATTATAGGTGATGCCCCTGTTCTGGGAATACTTGCGTACATATCCCAGGGCAGTCTTATCCGCCACCGTGCCGATGGTGCCTGCCTTGAACACGTTCTCCTTGCCGAAGAGCTGTTCGGTATAGCGGTGGGACAGGGTCTGGAATTCTCCGGCAAAATTCAGGTCGATATCAGGCGTTTTATCGCCCTTGAAGCCCAGGAAGGTCTCAAAGGGGATATCGTGGCCGTCACGCAGATAGAGGGTGCCGCAGTTGGGACAGTTCTTTTCCGGCAGATCAAAGCCAGAGCCGACGCTGCCGTCCTCAAAAAATTCGGAATTGCGGCAATTCGGGCACACATAATGCGGACACAAGGGATTGACCTCCGAGATGCCCGACATGGTGGCGACAAAGGACGAGCCGACGGAGCCTCGTGAGCCGACCAGATATCCGTGTTCATTGGAGTTGGCCACCAGCTTCTGGGCTGTCATATACAGCACGGAGAAGCCGTTTTTGATGATGGAGTTCAGTTCCTTGTCAATGCGTGCCTTCACAATTTCGGGAAGCGGATCGCCGTAGACGGACTTGGCTTTCTCCCAGGTGATGCGGGTCAGGTCCTCCTCGGCTCCGGGGATGAAGGGCGGGAAGTTGCCCTTGGGTACCGCACGGATGTTTTCAATCATATCATTGATGTAGTTGGTGTTGGTCACCACGACCTCGTAGGCCTTTTCCTTGCCGAGGTATTCAAATTCCCGGAGCATTTCGGCAGTCGTCCGCAGATAGAGCGGCGGCTGATCCTCCACATCGGGAAAATCCAGGGCGGTGAGCAGGATCTTGCGGTACTCATTCTGATGGGGATCCATAAAATGAACGTCGCAGGTGGCAACTACCGGCAGATCCAGTTCTTCTCCCAGCTCCACAATCAGGCGGTTGTTGTTGCGCAGTTCTTCTTCGTTTTTGACTCTGCCCTCCCGCACCAGGTGCATATTGTTGCCGATGGGCTGAATCTCCAGGTAATCATAGTAGGAGGCAATCTGTTTCAGCTCTTCCCTACTCTTGCCATCCAGAATGGCACGGTAAAGCTCTCCCGCCTCACACGCACTGCCCACCAGCAGACCGTCACGCAGCTTGTTCAGCTCCGATTTCGGCAGCAGCGGTTTCTTATAAAAAAAGTCAAGATGCGACTTGGAAATGAGCTTATAGAGATTTTTCAGTCCCAGTTGGTTCTTGACCAGCAGAATCTGATGGAAGTATTTATAGGATTTGAGGCCGGGCTTCGGCAGAACATTCTTGATCTGTGAGGTATTGGCGACACCGTATTCCTCCCCCAGCTTGTGCAGCATGACCTGAAAAATCTTTGCCAGCATCGCGGCATCATCGGTGGCACGATGGTGGTTGAAATCACCCAGCTTGAGATGTTTGGCAATGGTATCGAGCTTGTGCTTCGAGAGCTGCGGGAACAGTCCTCTTGACAATACAAGCGTGTCAATATGTGTCAGCGTGTAGTCCAGACCGTTCCTTCCGCAGGCAGCCTTGATGAACGAGGTATCAAAGCCGGCGTTGTGCGCGACAACAATGGCATCTTCGCCGCAGAAATCCAGGAATGCCCGGACGGCATCGGATTCGGAGGGAGCGTCGGCTACCATGCTGTCGGTGATCCCTGTCAGCTCCGTGATCCTCTCGGGAATGTGCTTTTCAGGGTTGACAAAGGTGGAGAAGGTCTCCGTGATCTCCCCGTTCTTCATCCTGACAGCGCCGATCTCGGTAATGCGCTCCTGCAGCACGCTCAGACCTGTTGTCTCGATATCAAAGACAATGAACTCACCGCTGAGCTCCTTCACGGCCTGTCCGGTGACAGCATCGGAGGCATCATCATTGATAAAGTAGGCCTCTACGCCGTAGATCACCTTGAATTTGCCGCCCTTTTTCCGGATGGCGTCACAGGCATTCATGGCGTCGGGATAGGCCTGTGCCACACCATGATCGGTGATGGCAATGGCAGGCATCCCCCACTCATAGGCACGTTTGACCAGATCGCCGGCACTCGTTACGGCATCCATTGCGGACATATTCGTATGCAGGTGCAGCTCTACCCGCTTGGTCTCCGCCTTGTCAACGACCTTTTGCCGTGTTACCAGACAGACGGCAGAGGCCATGACGGTAATGTCGTGTTCATATTTATCAAACTGGGTGTCCCCCTTCACCAGGATGGACATTCCCTTTTTTAACTCCAGGATGCCTTTGCATTTCTCATTCAGGTCAATGATTTTGACGGTCACGGATCCGCTGTAGTCTGTCAGGCTGATGGAGATAATCTTTCTCTTGTTGTCACGTGTGTCGCGGACATCCATGCTGAAAATCTCGCCCCAGAATATGATGCGGCCGGCATCGGCGGAGATGTTCTTCAGCGGAAACAGCTCTCCCTTGATATTGCCGCCGTAGATTGCCGAGGCACTCTGCGGGATGATGGAGGGCGTGAGCGTGCTGCCCTCGCGGATCTCTATTTCCGAAGCGGCGTCAATCTCCTTGCTCTGCTTGGGAGTGGCTTTTGCCTTGCGCCCGGCACCGGTCTTCATCATGGCTTCATATTGCTCCTGCTCCGCAATCCTTGCTTCCCGCAGTGCTTTTTCTTCGTTGATCTTCTGGTGCTCGATATAGGCCTCGCTGTCAGAATCAATGGTAAGCAGTCCCTCGAAGGAGACCTGGTAGGACAGTCCGAATTCCTCCCGGATCAGTGCCGAGAGCATCTTTGGAAATCCCTGCTGCACCAGCAGATCCTTGCCGCCGTGTTTCAGTTCGACAATGATCCTGTCTCCCTCCAGGCGCATGACAGAATCATTCAGCGTTCCGTTGAGGGTGGCGCACCGACGTTTCAGTTCTGCCAGCAGTTCCGGATAGTACCCTGCGTCAAACAGCTCCTTCGGATATTTCGGCAGCAGACGGCACTGCATAAGATGAAGTTCACTGCCGCAAATCAGCTTTTCGGCAGTGAACAGTTCTTGACGGTTGATGAGCTTTGAAAACTCCACGATGATATCAAGCGAGCGGTTTTCAGAGTCTATTTGTATGGAGCGGATACAGCTGTTTCCCACAGCCGCGGACAGTGATTTGTCAGGCAGATAGTTTTTTAAAAAATCTGATAGCTTATTCACTTGGAACCCCTTTTCTTACATCCTTTCGATTTCCTTGACCAGTTCATCCAGCAGCTGGTCCTCCGGCACCTTCTTGATGATCTCTCCCTTTTTGAAGATCAGGCCGGTGCCATCGCCGCCGGCGATCCCGATGTCAGCCTCCCGTGCTTCTCCCGGGCCGTTCACACCGCAGCCCATGATGGCTACGGTGATATTCTTCCGGCAGTCTTTCAGGCGCTCCTCGGCCTGATGGGCAATCTCGATCAAATTGATCCGTGTCCTGCCGCAGGTGGGACAGGAAATGAAACGGATACCCTCCCGGTTGAGTCCCAATGCTTTGAGGATATCCCTGGCGGCATAGACCTCCTTCACGGGGGCGTCTGTGAGGGAGACACGGATGGTGTCGCCGATGCCGTCGAGCAGCAGGCTCCCGATGCCGATGGAGGATTTGATGATGCCCATACGCTCGGTGCCGGCTTCCGTCACGCCCAGGTGGAGCGGATAGCTGCACTGCTCGGCCGCCAGCTGATAGGCCTCCCGCATGAACGCAACATTCGAGGATTTCATGGAGAGAACGATATTGTCAAAGTCGAATTTTTCCAGTAAAGAGGCATGGTACAGCGCACTGTCGCAAAGAGCCTGGGGCGTTGGTTTTCCGTATTTCGCCAGGATATGCTTCTCCAGGGAACCGGAGTTGACGCCGATCCGGATGGGAATATTCCTGCGGCGGCATTCATCCGCTACGAGCTTCACACGGCTGTCATCACCGATGTTGCCGGGATTGATGCGGATCTTGTCCACTCCGGCAGCGGCTGCTTCCAGTGCGATCTTATAATCAAAATGGATATCCGCCACGATGGGCACAGACACCTGTTCTTTGATGGCGGGGATCAGGCGCACGGCTTCCGTGTCGGGAACGGCAATGCGGATAATCTCACAGCCTGCCTGTTCCAGCTCTACGGCCTGACGGACGCTGCCTGCGATATCGGTAGAAGGAACATTGAGCATGGACTGCACCGTGATCGGTGCATCACCGCCGATAAACGTGCTGCCTACGGCAATCTTTTTTGTATTACGTCTTTTCATTTGATCACCCTCTATGAAGTAAACAGTCTGATGATATCGTTAATGGAGATAATGACCATGAACAGCAGCAGCAGAATCATGCCGATAAAATGCACCCAGCCCTCGTGTTCGGGCTTGACGGGCTTGCGGCGGATGGCTTCAATGATGAGAAAGACCAGACGGCCGCCGTCGAGTGCCGGGATCGGAAGCAGATTCACGACGCCTAAGTTGAAGGTAATGACCATCATTACAAAGAGCAGGTTGCTCAGGCCGTCCCAGAAGCTCTTTTCCAGGCCGGCGGCTGTCGCCTGTGAGATGGCCGATGTCATGCCGACGGGTCCCGCCACTTCATTGAGACCGAACTGGCCTGTGACCAGACCGATCAGACTCGCCCATACCATCCGGATAGTGGAAAAGGACTGTGAAAAGGTCTGTCCCATGAGATTGCCGAAGTTATTCTCTATGGCCAGCACCTTGAAATCGAGCTGAACGATTTCCTTGCCGTCACGGCTCTGTGTCGTACCGAACTGTACATGGTCGAAGGTAAGGGTCTCGCCGTTGCGCTTGACCTTGAAGGACATATCCGGTGTTTTCGCTGTGGCGAAGGCAAAGTTCATATCCATTGAGGAGAGGATGCCATAGCCGTTGATGGACTGAATCTCATCCCCCACCTGCAGGTACTGGGATGAAGGAGCATTTTCGGAAAAGGCGGCTATGGTCGAGGAGGCAAAGTATTTCTCAGGAGCCAGTACGATGATCATCATCACCAGTCCCAGCAGGATATTCATGATGGCGCCGGCTGCTACGATGATGATCCGTTTCCAGACGGCCTTTTTGCCGAAGGCACGTTCATCGTCACTGTCCTCGTCCTCGCCCTCCATCGAGCAGAAGCCGCCGATGGGAAACAGACGGAGGGAATAGAGTGTCTCGCCTTTCTGAAATTTGAGAATCTTCGGCCCCATGCCGAGCGCAAACTCCTTGACCTTGACACCAAATTTCTTGGCCGTCATAAAGTGACCGAGTTCGTGGAGGAATATGATCAGTTCAAAGACCAATATTCCGATTATGACCATCAATACACCGCTAATGGGAATCATCTCCTATCGTGAGATCAGAATCTTGTTTCGTGTTTCTTTATCGGCTTCCAGAATGGCCTCCAGGGTCATTTCCCCGCTGCTGCCGCTGAAAGCGCTGACGGCCTCCCCTACCAGGTCAGCAATCTGCAGGAAGGATATCTTTCGTTCCAGGAAGAGCTGCACGGCTGCTTCGTTGGCGGCATTGGCAACTGTCGGGTAAAGACCTCCCCGCCGCAGAGCTTCCCGGCAGATCGGCAGACAAGCAAAGGTCTCGTTGTCGGGACGGGCAAAGCTGATGGAGCCAAGTGCTGCCAGATCAAGCTCCCCCGCAGGTGACGGCAGTCGCTGGGGATATGTCAGTGCATACTGGATGGGAATACGCATATCAGCCGTTCCGAGCTGCGCCAGAACGGCGTTGTCGTTGAGTTGAATCAGGGAGTGGATGATGCTCTCCCGATGGATGAGGACGTCGATCCTGTCCTCGGGCACGTCAAAAAGCCAGGAGGCTTCAATGACCTCCAAGCCCTTGTTCATCATGGTAGCAGAGTCAATGGTGATTTTTTTACCCATGCTCCAGTTCGGGTGGCACAATGCCTGTTCCACGGTGACGTGCTCCAGTTCCTGACGGGTCTTGCCGAAAAACGATCCGCCGGAGGCTGTGAGAATGATCTTTTTGAGGGAGTTCTCAGGACATCCCTGCAGACATTGGAAGATGGCGGAATGTTCGCTGTCCACGGGATAAAGCTTTACGCCGTGCTGCTGCATCGCTTTCCGCACGATACTGCCGCCGGCTACCAGAGTTTCTTTATTGGCCAGAGCCAGATTCTTGCCGGCCTCAATGGCGGCAAGGGTGGGCAGCAGACCGGCTACACCAACGATGGCGTTGACAACCGTGTCTGTCTCCGGGAACTGCGCGGCTGCTCTGATCCCCTCGGCACCGCCGTATACCCGGATGTCGGTATCCGCAAGGGCAGCCCGGAGCTGTCCGGCGGCTGCTTCATCCAGCAGGGCGACCATTGCCGGGCGGAACTGCCTTGCCTGCTGTTCCAGTAATCCGGTGCTGCGGTTGGCGGTAAGGGCGCACACCCTGATGCGGTGCATGGCGGCTACTTCCAGAGTCTGTACGCCGATGGAACCGGTGGAGCCCAGTACGGAAATCGTTTTTGTCATAGTTACACTTCCATTCACGGAGCTGTCTGTAAATACAGAACAGGGAAATAACTGATATAGAACATGATCAGCGGCGAAACGAAGATCACGCTGTCAAAACGGTCAAGCATACCGCCGTGTCCGGGAATCAGGTGGCCGTAGTCCTTCACATCGAAGGTGCGTTTCACCACCGAGAAGCTCAGATCACCGATGATGGAGCAGAGTGATCCCACAAATGAGAGGATGCTCAGGCTGAGGTAATCCACCCTGACGGCGTGCTGATAGATAACATCGGCAAATAACCATGCAAGTCCGCAGGTGGCCAGCACACAGAAGATCGTGCCGCCCACAGCGCCCTCGATGGTTTTCTTCGGGCTGATCTTCGGGCAGAGCTTATGTCTGCCGAGAAAGCTGCCGGTAAAGTAGGCGCCGATATCGGCAAGCCAGGGCAGCCAGAGTGCCAGCAGGAAATAGAAAGCAGAGCGCTGCGGATCTGCGTTCTTCATGGTAATGATCGTGGAAAGGGATACGGTGATGACAAGCGTCATACTGAAAATCGCTGCAAAATGACGGAAGGATATCGTCGTATGGAAAAAGACCATCATTGCCAGCATCACGGCGGTGTAGACATACACGGTCAGCAGTCCGTATCCGTAGGTCATCAGCATGGGATAGGCCAGGGCGAACAGGATGCTCGGAATACTGATCTGAAAGAGCTTCAATGTCTTCGTCGCATGAGCAAATTCGCCCACGGAGATCGTGCAGACCAGCGCAATGGCAATATCAATGAGGATGGGAACGGAACCGCTGAAAAAGACGATCACCAGTATGAGCGGGATCCCCACCACACCTGCCAGGATTCGTTTTAGCATTTAAACACCACCAAATCTTCTGTTTCTGTGATTGAATTCCAGGACTGCCTTGTCAAAATCCTCCGGTTTGAAGTCCGGCCAGAGGGTATCGGTGGAGTAGAACTCGGAATAGGCTGCCTGGAACAGCATAAAGTTGCTCAGACGGTGTTCCCCGCCCGTGCGGATGATCAGATCCGGATCGGGCAGTCCGGCGGTGTAAAGGCGTGAGGAAATATCCTGTTCCGTCACATCCTCCGGTGACAAGCTGCCGTCCTTTACGTCTCTGCACAGGCGTCTGACGGCATAGAGAATCTCATCCCTGCCGCCGTAATTCATGGCAATGTTCAGCAGCATTCCCTGCCGGTCTTTGGCAATCTCTTCGGTCTCTTCGATCAGCTCCTGGAGCTTCGGGTCGAAGGCGGAACGGTCGCCGATAAATACTACCTTGATATCGTCTTCACGGAAGTCTGTCAGCGCATCCATCAGGTACTGCCGGAAAATCTTCATAATGGCGCCTACCTCTTCGGCAGGCCGTTTCCAGTTTTCTGTGGAGAAAGCATAGAGCGTCAGAATCCTGACCCCCTGCTTGCTGATATAGCGTGTGATGCTGCGGAAAGTCTGGGCACCGTAGGTGTGCCCCACCGGACGCGGCAGACCGCGTTTCTTTGCCCATCGGCCGTTGCCGTCCATGATGATGCCGACGTGTTCGGGGATATAGAGCCCGGCATTGTTATTCTTCATCAAACCCACCTCTTTTGACGTACTTCGCTGCTGTAAAAGATAACTCGGCAAGAACGTTCCTGCCGAGATATTATCCGCCCTACAGCGTCATCAGATTTCCATGATTTGCTTCTGCTTCTTTTCGGTGAGTGAATCAATCTTCTTGACGAATTTATCGGTCAGATCCTGAATCTTCTTCTCGCCGTCCTTCTGATCGTCCTCGGTGATCTCGCTCTTCTTCTTGAGAGCCTTGATCTTGTCCATTGCCTCACGTCTGATGGAACGAACAGCGACCTTGGTCTCCTCACCCATCTTGGCGATCTCCTTTACGATCTCCTTACGGCGGTCCTCTGTCAGGGGCGGGAAGATCATGCGGATCACTTTACCATCGTTCTGGGGGTTGATGCCGATATCCGAAGTCTGGATAGCCTTCTCGATAGCGCGCAGCACAGAAGCGTCCCAGGGCTGAATGGTGAGGGTTCTGGCCTCGGTGACGGACACGGCTGCAAGCTGATTGATTGCCGTGGGCGCACCGTAATAGTCCACACGGATCTTATCCAGTACCGCAGGATTTGCACGGCCTGCACGGATCTCGGAAAACTCGGTTTCCAGATGATCTACCGACTTGTTCATTTTGTCTTCTGTGTGTTTGATGACTGTGTTCATTGTGTGATACCTCCGTTTATTTAATCAATCTACGATCGTGCCGACATTCTCGCCGCATACGGCTGCTACTATATTATCGGGATCCTCCAGGCTGAATACCATGATCGGAAGATTATTGTCCTTACAGATAGCGGCAGCGGTGCTGTCCATGACCTTCAGATCGTGGTTAAGAACCTCGTGGAAGGATATTCTGTCATACTTTTTGGCATTCGGATTGGTTTTGGGATCGCTGTCATACACGCCGTCCACCATCGTGGCTTTCAGGATGATATCCGCTTCAATCTCGGCAGCTCTCAGGGCAGCCGCCGTATCCGTAGAGAAGAAGGGATTGCCGGTTCCGCAGCCGAATACCAGGATCCTGCCCTTTTCAAGATGGCGGATGGCTCTGTTGCGGATATACGGCTCTGCCACCTGCTGCATGGAGATGGCGGTCTGTACACGAACCTCCAGATCAAGCTGCTCTAGGGCGTCACACACGCCGAGAGCATTGATTGCTGTGGCCAGCATACCCATGTGATCGGCTCTGGTCCTGTCCATCTTACCGCTGGAACGTCCGCGCCAGAAGTTTCCGCCGCCTACGACGATGGCGACCTCTACGCCCATTTCATTCAGTTTCTTGATGGGCTTGCAAAAGCTCAGGACGGTATCGAAGTCGATGCCGTGCTTTTCCTCACCTGCCAGTGATTCACCGCTAAGCTTGAGTAGGATTCTTTTATATTTTGGCTCCATCATGTCCACACACTCCTGTTAATGATATTATCATAATATATTTTACTATATCTGCCCCTTAAAGTAAAGCGTAATTTATAATTTTTTTGCTGTCTTGCGGTCAGACTCCGGGGCAAAAGGGCATAAAGAAAGGGTAAACTCTATTTTGAAGCTTCAAAATACGGGTTTACCCTTCATCTGGTGCGAATGGATTATTTTACCATGCTGGCAACTTCAGCAGCAAAGTCGTCATTACGCTTCTCAAGACCCTCGCCCTTCTCGAAACGAACGAAATCAAGGATCTCAATCTTGCCGCCAAGAGCCTTGGCAGTCTGTACGGTGTACTGGTCAACCTTAACCTTGCTGTCCTTGACGAATACCTGGTTAATCAGGCAGTTCTCCTCATAGTACTTGCCGATCTTGCCCATGACGATCTTCTCAACCTTATCAGCGGGTTTACCCTCGTTGATCATCTGCTCGGTCATAATCTTCTTCTCATGCTCCAGGACCTCTGCGGGAACCTGGGTCTTATCAAGATAAGAAGGAGCGGCAGCAGCAACCTGCATAGCGATATCCTTTGCATAGGTCTTGAACTCGTCCTTGCCGGCAACGTCGGTGTCGAACTTCACCATAACAGCGATCTTGCCGCCTGCATGGATGTAGGTAGCCACAACACCCTCATAACGCTCGAAACGACGGATGATGATGTTCTCGCCGATGGTCTGGATCTTCTCCTGCAGCAGGTCAGCTACAGTAACTTCCATACCGGCAGCCGTCTTGGTGAGCAGCTCCTCTACGCTGGCGGGTGCAGTTGCGATGATGGTGTCGGCAACGGTCTTGACAAAGCCCTGGAAGTCAGCGTTCTTTGCTACGAAGTCGGTCTCAGCGTTGACCTCAAGTGCCACGCCAACGGTTCCGTCCTCATTGGTATAAGCGTGAGCCACACCCTCAGCGGCGATTCTGGAAGCCTTCTTGGCTGCCTTTGCCAGACCCTGCTCTCTGAGTACGTCGATTGCCTTATCCATGTCGCCGTCGGTCTGTGTGAGTGCCTTTTTGCAGTCCATCATACCGCAGCCTGTTCTCTCTCTCAGTGTCTTTACGTCCTGTGCTGTAAAAGCCATGTTGATTACCTCCGAATGAAAAGTATTTTCTGATTCTATTCTTGAAAAAATACCCGCAAAAGCTGCGGGTATTCTGCTGTCATGTTAAATTATTCCTCAGTCTCTGCTTCTGCTTCTTCAGCTTCTGCAGCGGCTGCGCCCATCTTGCCCTCATTGCCTTCAATGATAGCGTTGGCAATAGCGCCGCTGATGAGCTTCACGGCACGGATTGCATCGTCGTTGCCGGGAATCACATAGTCGATCTCATCAGGATCGCAGTTGGTGTCAACGATAGCCACGATCGGAATACCGAGCTTCTTAGCTTCTGCCACAGCAATTCTCTCCTTGCGGGGGTCAACGATGAAGAGAGCGCCGGGGATCTCGTCCATGTTCTTGATGCCGCCGAGGAACTTTTCGAGCTTCTCGATCTCGAGGTTGAGCTTGATAACTTCCTTCTTGGGGAGCAGATCGAAGGTGCCGTCAGACTCCATGGTACGGAGCTGCTTCAGTCTTTCAATTCTGCGGCGGATGGTGGTGAAGTTGGTGAGCATACCGCCGAGCCATCTTGCGTTTACATAGTAAGCGCCTGCACGCAGAGCCTCTTCCTTTACGGAATCCTGAGCCTGCTTCTTGGTGCCGACAAACAGTACGGACTTGCCCTCTGTGGAGAGGTCACGCACGAAGCTGTATGCCTCTTCGAGCTTCTTGACGGTTTTCTGGAGGTCGATGATGTAGATGCCGTTTCTTTCAGTGAAGATATAGGGAGCCATT
>ONEU01000062.1 GCA_900316925.1 uncultured Eubacteriales bacterium | reverse complement strand
GATTCTGTCACCCGCCGTCAGTGGAAAAACGAGAAAAACGGCAGTTTGCCTCGCTTTGGCTTATTCTGATAGCGGAAGGGACAATGGGAGACCAGGATCGTATCCTCGCCGATGAGCTGAATATTCTCCCATTTGATGACAATGTCCTCTCCCCTTCCCAGCAGCCCGAACAAACGCAGCCTGCCGAAAATGATGACCGCCACCACCTTTGCGTCCTCGGTATTGACCTCCACATCGTCCACAAAGCCGATCCGACAGCCGTTGGTGCTGTTGATGACCTCCTTGTGCCGCAGCTCCGTGACCTTGCAGCAGCCCATAAAAACACCTCCCATGCTTGGCTTTACCAAAATGTGTATGCCGGCACAGGAGGTATTATGACAATTTCAGACGGTTTCAGGCATCCTTCGGCCGGAAGGATCTGCCGTCATAGCGCTTGTTGATCTTCTCGAACAGCCGCTTCATCGGAATCGTCGTGACGATGAACAGCCCCAGGGCGATCAGCGTCATCACACCGAGAAGGATCAGCATTTTCGGGGAGAGATAGGCGAAGTTGAATACATCGAAGCTCCTGCCGAAGAGGTGGATATCCCTGCAGCAGACGACGCCCAGCGCCATTCCCGTGACCATGAGCACAAACAGCGGGACACGGATCTTGTTGAACGGAATGGATACCTGGAAGAGGATCATAAAGGCGGTGATCGCTGTCAGACAGACGGCGAGGGTGGAATATTCATCCGTGGTGAGCCCGAACCAGTTCGTGGCAAAAATACACAGGATAATATTGATGACCGTCGTGACGCCGGCGGGAATGGACTTTTCCAGGATATTGAGGATAAAGACACCCTTGATGCGGTCCTTGTTGGGTTCGAGCGCCAGAACCAGTGACGGGATACCGATGGTGCAGGCGTTGACCAGGGTGAGCTGGATGGGCTGGAACGGATACGGTACCGCTAAGAACAGGAACAGGAACGCCAGGATGGTGGAGAAGATCGTTTTCACGATAAAGAGGATCGAAGAACGCTGGATATTGTTGATGGAGCGTCTTCCCTCTGCCACGACCTTCGGCATGGAGGCAAAGTTGGAATCCAGCAGGACGAGCTGTGCTACATTTCGGGCGGCGTCGGAGCCTGCTGCCATGGCAATGCTGCAGTCTGCTTCCTTCAGCGCCAGTACGTCGTTCACGCCGTCACCGGTCATGGCAACGGTGTGTCCCTGTTCCTTCAGCGCAATGACGAACTTTTTCTTCTGCGCCGGGGTGACACGTCCGAATACCGTGTATTTTTCCACGGCTTCCTTGATGTCCTCATCGGTTTTCAGGGTGGTAGCATCCACATACTTGTCGTAGTTCCTGACCTCCGCCCGGCGGGCTACGTCGGAGACTGTCAGGGGATTGTCACCGGAGATGATCTTGACATTGACCTTCTGCTCGGCAAAATACCGCAGCGTATCGGGAGCTTCCTCACGGATCTTATCATTCAGCAGCACCAGACCGATTACCTTTATTTCTTCGGGAAGATCCTTATCTTTGAAGTCCTTGTCGGAGTGCGCCAGAATGATGGAGCGGTAATTGCGGGAATATTTGTCAAGGAGCTTCCGCAGGTCATCCGGCACGGACGGCAGGATGAACTCCGCAGCACCCATGATATAGGAGCCTTCGTTCTCGAAATGGGCGCCGGACCACTTCTTTTCGGATGCAAAGGGGATCACCTTGTCAGCCTTCATGGACGTTTTCCCGCCGAATTTGTCCTTCAGCGCCATAAAGGTGGCGTTGGTATCATCCAGTGCGTTGGTCAGGCCGCAGAGAATGTCGGCGATGGTTTCTTTTTCGGCCCTGTCGCCATAGGGAACGATGTCGGCAACCTCCATGCAGCCTTCGGTGATGGTGCCGGTCTTGTCCAGACAGAGCACATCCACACGGGCAAGGGTCTCGATGCAGTACAGCTCCTGTACCAGCACCTTATGCCGGGAAAGACGGATGACGCTGACGGCCAGTACCGTACTGGTCAGCAGGATGAGTCCTTCCGGGATCATGCCGATCACGGCGGCAACCGTGTTGACCACCGACTTTGCCAGGCCGGAATCCACCGAGCCAAAGAAGGTCTGCACCTGTTCGCCGGTAGCGCCGCCTGTCAGACTGTACTGCCGCAGGAAGGTGAGGATGGCCAGGGGCAGGATGATAAAGGTCAGCACCTTGATGATTTTGTTGAGGGTGTACATGATCTCGGAATTGACTTTCTTGATATACTTGGCTTCTGCCGAGATTTTGGAAGCATAGTTTTCGCTGCCGACGTGCTCGGCTCTGGCGAAGCATCTGCCGCTGACGAGATAGCTGCCGGAATACATCATATCGCCGGGCTTCTTGTGGATGGCGTCGGATTCACCGGTCAGCAGGGATTCATTGGCGTCGCAGTTGCCGGAAATGACGATACAGTCCACAGGAATCTGGTTGCCCTGGGTGAACTCGATGATATCATCCAGTACGATCTCATCAATGCCCACGCGCTGTTTGGCACCGTTGCGGATGACGGTGACCTTGGTGGCGGACACAATGGAGAGTTTGTCGATCGTCCGCTTGGCCCTGATCTCCTGGAAGATACCGATAGAGGTGTTGCAGAGCATGACGCCAAGGAAAAGCATATTCTTGTATGAGCCGACGCAGAACACGGCGATACCCAGCAGTAAATTGAGTACATTGAAGAGCGTCACGATATTATCATAGAAGATCCGTTTGATGCTCTTTGTGGGTAAAGGCTTGTCGTTATTGACAAGTCCGTTGGTACGGCGTTCCGCTACCTGCTCATCGTTCAGACCGGTTTCGATGGTCGGTGAATAGCGAACTGCGTTTTTCTGGTCTGGTGCAGTCGTATTCTTAGCAGATCGTTTCATTCCTGTTACTCCTTGTTTCTGAAATAACTTAAATCATAACATTTATTATATCTTTTCTTCGGGAATCTGTCAATCTATGTTGAATAAAGTGAACAAAAAAATATTCCGATCCTTGTCAGACCGGAATATTTTTCCGTATGTATGATATCACGGTTATTTCAGTTTGATGACGATGAGTGACTGGGGCTGCATGGTGAGTGTCTTGCCGTCTGCTTCGGCGGTGCCGATGGCAAATACCGTCTCGCCGCTGCCGCTGAACGGAGCCGTCTGTTCTTTGGCGGTGGGGTTCACCGCAATGATGAAGCTGCCGCGTTTGAAAATGAAGGGATAGGTCTCCTTTTCGGCATAGACGACTTCAAAATCACCGTCTGCCTGGAGATCCTCGTTTTCGTGGCGCAGGGCAATGACTGTCCTGAGGGTATTGAGGATGGAGTCGGGATCCTTCTGGCAGGCTTCCACGGTAACGGCATCCGCAGAGGTATCCACCGGCAGATAAAGCTGACTGGCGGGAGCGGAAGAAAAGCCGCAGTTTGCCGTGCTGTCCCACTGCATGGGGGTACGGGTGCCGGTACGGCTGTATCCGCCCTCTTTGCTGTTGAGACCCTCCATGAAGCTCATGCCGATCTCGTCGCCGTAGTACAGGAACGGAACGCCCGGCATCAGGAAGACAAAGGAATAAGCGATCTTTGCTTCCGTCTGTGAGAACATCCTGGTCATGCGCGGTGTATCGTGGTTACAGGTGATGAAGCTGATATAGCCCTTGCCCTTGGTACCCTTGAGGTCGTCAAGGTACTCCTTGAGGAAACGGGTGATATCCCCCTTGCCGTTTTTGGAGAATACGGCGGTGCACTCCCCTGTTTTCTTATCCTTGTCGCGGAACAGGATGCGGTAGCCGTTGGTGTCGTGATCGAGGTAGAAGTCGCTGTGGAAGCCGGCTCCGACAGATACCTTGGGGTTGCACCATTCGGAGATGATGGCGGCTTCGGGATAGTCCTTGTCCAGCATTTTGCGGATCCCCTTCCAGATCTTGCAGGTTTCGGGTTTTTCGCCGTCCTCGTTCTTCACGAGTGAGTCGGCCATATCCACACGGAAGCCGTCGCAGCCCATATCCAGCCAGAAACGCATGATATCCTTGATGGCTTCCACGGTAGCCTGACAATCGGGGTCAGACGGAGATTTCTGCCATGCGGGATGGGTGATGTTATTGAAGCCGTAGTTCAGGGCCGGCTGTGAGCTGAAGAAATTGACCAGATAGTTGCCGTCACGGTCGGTAATGCCGCAAAGGAACTTATACTGCGGCGGTGCCTCCCATACGGAATCTGTCCAGATATAGCGGCCGCTGTACTGATTGGGAGCAGCTTTTTTACTTTCCTTGAACCACTCGCACTGATCTGAGGTATGTCCGGGAACGAGGTCAAGCAGAATTTTAATGCCCTTTTCATGGGCGGTCCGGAACAATCGTTTTGCATCGTCGTTGGTGCCGTAGCGCTCGGCTACTTTGTAGTAGTCCCTGACGTCATAGCCGGCGTCCATAAAGGGTGAATCGTAGATGGGATTCAGCCAGATCGCATTGCAGCCCAGGCTTCTGACATAATCGAGCTTGGAGATGATACCCTCCAGATCGCCGATACCGTCACCGTTGCTGTCGCAGAAGGTCTGGGGGTAGATCTCGTAGAATACCGCGTCTTTTAACCAATTTGGCATAATGAAAACCTCCGATACAGGTAATTTTTATACATTATACCATATACCGGAGGGGCTTGCAAGTGGGAATTATTCTTGTGCACGGAAATCATTTTTGACCTGCCAGTTACCGGTGAAAACCTTTTTCTGGCGAAAAAAGGTTTTCCACGGACCCCTTTCCAAAATTCGCCGCGGGATAATCTTTGCCGTAAGAGAATCTTTGATTGAAAGAAGCAACAAGAAAAAAGACTCCGGTATTGGGTGATCTGTTCCATCAGCCCATCTACCGGAGTCGGCAAGGTGTTTATTCAGAACCGGATGCCTGCATCTGTTCGTTTATGCTTCGTCGTCTTTTTTGAGTTTTTTCTTGGCCTCATCGAGCAGGATGATCAGGTCGTCCTTTTTGTCGGGAGCTTCCTCGGCGCTTTCTTCCTCGGTGTTCTCACCGGCCATCGCTTCGATCTCGCCCTCGCCGTCATCATCCTCAGACGGTTCGCCTGCATCGGTGAGCTCCTCTTCGAGGTGCTCTTCGGGATCCTCTTCCTCCCCGCTCTCCGCTTCTTCAATCAGCGCTTCATCTGTCAGTTCAAAGTAGGCGGAGGAATCCTCAACGGTGCTTTCGTTCAGATCGTCAATCAGCGCAAGACCTTCCTCACGGCGCTTTTTCGGAACCTTCCAGAGGATCATGTAAACCACAAACAGGACTACCGCTCCGCCGGTAACAGCGGCACCGACCAGAAGTCCGGGTGTCTGGAAACGGAAGCGGATGGTCGCATTGGTATTGCCGGGAACCTTGACAGCCATGAAGCCGACGTTGACCTTCTCAATCTCGGCAGGCTGTCCGTTTACCTCGGCGGTCCAGCCCTTTTCATAGGGGATCGAGAAGAATACCAGCTCTGCGGAATCACCGGTGGTGATGGAAGCGGTAAAGCTGCCGTTCTCAAAGTCAACGGAGGAACAGGTCAGCTTCTTGCGCTCGGTGCAGTCATCAAAGTATTCGCTGTTGGTGTACTTGTAGGTGGTGAGTTTCTCGTCATGGGCAAGGAAATCACCATACTTGGCAATCTGTTCATCCGTCAGGACGATGGATTTCAGCAGGAGCAGGTGTCTCTTGCTCTCGTCGCAGTCGTCAAACTCTTTCTCGGTGATGTAGGTGTCGTATGTGAAGCCGTAGGGGATGTAATACTCGTTTTCATACACCTTATAGCTGTGTGCTGTGTCGATCAGCTTCCATCCCGGCATCAGGTTATTGGTGGCGGAGGTCGCAAAGGCCTTGCCGTTCTTATCGTTGTCAAACAGGTACTTACAGGACAGGAAACTTCTGATGCCGTAGACTTCCGTTTTCGGGCGGGAACCCACGGAACGCTCCTCGCCGATGGCTTTGTAGAAATCCATGATCGAACCGGGAACGATACTCTGGAAGGCCTGGATGGTGGGAATCTGCCAGTACATTCCCATGTTGTCCATCTCGTCATAGAAATCGGAACGGACGTTTTTCAGGTCGGGGATATCAAAGGCGTCCTTGTTGTCCAGCGCGTAGCCCTTGATGTAATCCTTCCTGTAGCTTGCGTTGGTGACGCCGACGCCTACCAGGACATTACCGTATCCGGCAATGACGACTGACAGGGCGATTCCGATGGAACGGATGAAGACCTTCTGGTTCTTGCGGAAATTCATCAGGATTGCCAGGGTGATAAGGCAGACAAAGGCAATGCCTACCCAGACCCAGAAACGATCAGGGTATTTTTCGATACCGTAGGTCGTGGTAGAAACGCCCTTGGAATCGGTGGTGGTGTTGGGCATAAAGCCGATCAGGGCGGTGATCAGGGCGGTGATGATAAAGGTGAGCTTGAGTGCCGGACGGAACGGGGTCTCGTCATGGTCAAGGGAGATAGCCGTACAGAGTGCCAGCATCAGGGTGAGCATATAGAACCAACGGGCATAGTAGGAGGAATTGAGCAGCTGGAACAGGCTGTTGAAGATCGGGATCAGGGCCATCAGGAACAGCACGGGAACAAAGATCCGCAGCCATTTATGTGTTTTCAGCTTATAGAAGGAGAGCACGCCTACCATGCTGAACAGCGGCAGCCAACCGGCCACGGATGCCCATTTTGCGTTGGAATCGGGAGTGAAGTTAGCGTAGGCGGGCATATCCGGCGGGAAGAAGAAGGACTCGATGATATGGACATAGCGCTGGTCGCTGGAATAGGTCACGGCTCCCCAGCCGTTGGGGGCGCTGTTGACTCTCGAGTTCTGTATGACGGACAGAATGGACGGTAGCAGGATCACGGCACTTGCGGCAAATCCCAGGACCACTTCTACGGCAAAACGCATAAAATCCTTGAAGGTCATGCGGAAGCTGCCGGTACGCATACGGAAGAACCAGTAGAGGAATACAAATACGGCCTGTCCGACAAAGAAATAGTAATTGATAAAGCAGGAGGCGAAGACAGCGTAGGCCACCACACCCTTGCGTTTGTCGTAGACGAAAGCATCCACGGCAGCCAGCAGGAACGGGAAGGTAATCATTGCCTCATGGAAATGGTTGAAGAAGATGTTATAAATGCCGAAGCCTGAGAAGGCATAGAGCAGCGCGCCGAATACGGCATAATTCTGATTTTTGACATAGCGCCGGAGGAAGGTGTAGGCAGCCAGGGCAGCCAGGGCAAATTTCAGGATCAGCAGGGGCGCCACAAGGTATGGTACGGCGTCGCTGGGGAACAGCAGCGTGAACCAGAAGAACGGACTTCCGATCATATAGAAGCTGTAGGAGCCGATGATATTGGCACCCAGGTCGGTGGTATAGCTCCAACCGATGTTGCCGTTTTGCAGAGAATCGTGAATCATCTGATAGAAAGGAATCTGCTGGACGTTATAATCTCCGTAAAAGAAAAAATAACCGTTATTGAAGATGATCCAGGGCAGGAAAATGATGAGGGCAAGTCCCAGTGCCCACAGAAACGTTCGCAAAAAATAGTTCTTTCTGACATCAAGCAGCGTTTTTGCTGTTGTCATTCTATCTCCTCCTTGAATGAGCAGTTTTGCGTTTGTCCTGTTGGTATCAGGACAATTACCTTCCTATTCTATCACACTCTTTTTTAAAAATCTACTGTTAATGAAAAAAATATTCAGGAACCGTCAGATTTCGCAGAACCGTATCTGTCCCAAAAGAAGGACAATCCTGATGAATCAGGAATTGTTTTTTTCGCGGAAATGTGGTAAGGTATTGTCATCAGAAACAAGGAGGATGGAAAATGAGCAGCTATCATTTTTTTGCCATGATGTCACGCATGAAGTATATCAACCGTTGGTCACTGATGAACAACACCCGTCAGGAGAATATCAGTGAGCACAGTCTGACCGTCGCCATGCTCGCCCACGCATTGACGGTTATCAGCAATCGCCGGCTCGGCAGTCAGCTGGATGCCGAACACGCTGCGGTGATCGCCATGTTCCACGACTGTTCAGAGATTATCACCGGCGATCTGCCCACGCCCATCAAATATTCCAGCAAAACCCTGCGCAATGCCTACAAGGATATTGAGCGTGAGGCTTCGGAGCACCTGCTCTCTTCCCTGCCGGATGATCTGCGGCAGGAATACCAGGAGCTGCTGCTGCCCCAGGAAGAGGATCCCCGTCTGCTCAGACTGGTGAAAGCTGCCGATAAGCTCTCCGCTTTGATCAAGTGCATCGAAGAGGAACAGATGGGCAATACGGAGTTCGGAAAAGCCAAGGGCGAGATCCTTGCCGGACTGGAGCGTATGCAGCTGGAAGAAGTCCGCATTTTTATGGAGGACTTCCTCCCCTCTTACAGTCTGTCGCTGGATGAACAGAATCTGGCACTCTGACGTCGGAATAATCAACAGAAATTTTCGCTTCTCCCTGACAAAAAATATCGAACACGACATTTTTTTCTTTTTTGTTTGCTTATTGACGTTTTCTCATATATAATAGGGAATGATATTCGGGAAGGGCCCGATTTGTTCCATTGTCAGAAAGCCGATTGATTTTTGTTTTACAAAGAGGAGAAGCTCTATGTCACCAGATCACAAGGAAAACGGCAAAGAAAAACAGACTGTTCCGCCCCAGAAACCACCGGTACCTAAAAGCGAGGAACCGGTGGAACAGATTGTCTTCTATCATCAGGAAATCAGAAGTTCTTCCGAAAAAACAAGTATCCCGCAGAGAAGCCCTCAGACAGCGGCAAAGCCTCCTGTGAAGCGGCCGCCGGCAAAGAAAAAGCTGACCAAAAAACGGGTGGCGCTGAATGCGGCTGCCTCCGTTCTGGGCAGTCTGATGATTCTGGCGGGCGTGGTGCTGCTGGTCGTCTTTACCTATTTTCATCGGGTCAACTATCAGGCTATCAATGAGGATGAAGGACAGACCTCCAAGATCGTTATCAAGGAAGAATCGGATAAGAAGGAAAGCTCCGATTATAAAAAGGTCAGTACCTATACCGGCAATCTGCTGGAGGATCCCATGGTGCTCAATATCATGCTCTTCGGCGCTGATACGAGATCGGGTTCCGATACCGGCAATTCCGATACCATGGTGCTGTTCTCGATTGATACCCGCCACCGTAAGCTGAAAATGCTCTCCTTTATGAGAGATACCCTGGTGGAAATTCCCGGCTACGGCGACAACCGCCTCAACGCCTCCTATACCCTCGGCGGCGCTTCTCTGGCGGTCAGTACCATCCAGAAGAATTACGGCATCAGGATCGACCGCTATGCCGTCGTCGATTTCGGCAGCTTCCGTAATATTATCGACGTCCTCGGCGGTATCAATGTTCCGCTGACAGAGGAAGAAGTCGATTATATCAACTGGCAGTCATGGATCAACCAACAGGATGAATATACCCAGGCTGAGGGTGACTATAAAGAATCCATCCGCGCCAATCTGAGAAGCTACTGGCTCAATAATGTTCCCGAAGCCGACAAGCCCCTCAATAAGAATCTGCTCAGCTTTACGGCAGACGGCGACAAGGAACCTACCGCTGTAGTGCACCTTGACGGACGTCAGGCACTCTGGCACGCCAGAAACCGCGGTGAGGATGATATCTGCAGCGGCGACGACTTCACCAGGACCGAGCGTCAGAGAGGTGTTATCAGCCTGATTATCAACGATATGAGAAAAGCTGATCTTGGCAAGGTGCTCTCGATCATCTACGAGATCGGCCCCCTCATTACCACCAATGTCAAAACGACAGAGATCACCGCACTTGCTGCGAATGTCAAGAAATATCTCTCCTATGATATCGTGTCGGAATCCGCTCCGAAGGTCAATGAACTGGGATTGACCTGGTGCTTCTCGGATCCCTACG
>ONEU01000064.1 GCA_900316925.1 uncultured Eubacteriales bacterium | reverse complement strand
TGCTGCAAGACTTATTCCGCAGCGAATTTTGGAAAGGGGTCCGGGGAAAACCTTTTTTTCGCCAGAAAAAGGTTTTCCCTGGGTAACCGGCAGGGAAAAATGGATTCCCGTGCAGCGGAGGGACTCCGTCTTGCTATTTGTTTGGGAATATGGTATGATGAGATGGGAAAATATGAGATTTAATGAAAAGGAATGAGCGTATGAAGGCAGTAATACAAAGAGTGAGCCGGTGTGAGGTCGTGGTGGACGGAAATGTGACCGGAAGTATCGGAGATGGATTACTCATTCTGCTGGGGGTGGAAAACGGTGATACCGAAAAGGAAGCCGAAAAGCTCAGCAGTAAGATCGCAGGATTGCGGATCTTTACAGACGAGAACGATAAGATGAACCTGGCATTGGCGGATATCGGCGGAGGGGTGCTGGTGGTATCCAACTTCACCCTCTGCGCAAATTGCCGGAAGGGCAGACGCCCTAATTTTGAAGCCGCCGCCAGACCGGAAACGGCTGAACCGCTGTATGAATACTTTTGTCAATGTATGCACGAGAACGGCATTGCTCAGGTGGAGAAGGGCGTTTTCGGTGCGGATATGAAGGTATCGCTGCTGAATGACGGACCGGTGACCCTGGTGATCGACACCAAGGAGCTGGCATGACCGTCAAGCAGCGTCGGGTGATGCAACAGGAGGACACAATGTATGAAAACGGAAAGATTTGAAGTAGGAGCGTTACAGGCAAACTGCTTTTTTGTGACGGATGAAGAAGCCGGCGTATCGCTGCTGGTGGATACCGGCGCACCGTCAAAGGCAATGGAACAGGCTGTGGAGGCATTCGGGGGAGAAAAGCTCCGGTATATCCTTCTCACCCACGGGCACTTTGACCATATCGGCTATGCGGCCGCCATGAAACAGAAATACCCCCGTGCAAAGATCGTCATCGGGGAGAAGGACGCCGCTTTCACGCAGCGTGATGACCTCAATCTGTCGCTGTTCTTTGAGGGGACGCTGCCGCATTTCACGCCGGATATCCTGGTCAGGGACGGCGACACCCTGCCCTTCGGCAAGGGGGAGATCGGCGTGATGAATACCCCCGGTCACACGGCGGGCGGTGTCTGCTATCTTATCGGCGACAGTCTCTTTACCGGAGATACCCTCATCAGCGGGACGACCGGCCGCACGGATTTTCCCACCGGCAGTCTGCGGGAGATGATGAAATCCATCCGACGGATCGCGGAGCTTCCCGGTGACCTGAAGGTTTACTGCGGTCACGGCGAAAACTCCACCCTTGCCGCCGAAAGAAAATATAACTATGCCATGAGGAAAGAACATGATGACGATTTATCTGAATAACCAATTCCATTATGAAACGGAGAACCTTGTCCGCCTGTTTTTTCCGAATGATACCATCCGGGTGATCCGGGAGCAGCCGCAGGAGAAGGAACTGCCCCTGATTACGGTGCTCACACAGGAGCAGGCCGATCGGACGGTTGTCAGCGTGACGGTGGAGACGGAAGATTTCTGCGAGAGTGCCTCAGCCGTTACCGAGGGGGATCCCCGCACCCATGAGAAGGATGTGGAACGGGATATGGCGGTCTGTCTGTACGGTCTGCTGGTCAGGCTCACCGGCAGAGAGCAGCCCTGGGGAATCCTGACGGGCGTTCGTCCCATCAAGCTGTTCCGACGGCTCACGGACAAGGGCGGCCGGGACTATGCCGAGCGCTATTTCTCCGAAAAGCTGTTGGTCTCGGAGGAGAAGGTCAGGCTCAGCTCCCTGACGGAGCAGTATGAGAAACGGATCCTGGCACTCAGCCAGCCGCTGTCATTCAGCTTGTATGTATCCATCCCGTTCTGTCCCACACGCTGTTCGTACTGCTCGTTCGTGTCGCAGTCCATCGAGAGCGCCAGAAAGCTCATCCAGCCCTATTTCGAGAAGCTGCTGGAGGAGATCACGGCCACCGCACAGATAGCCCGGAACTGTCATTTGCGCCTGGAGAGCGTCTATATCGGCGGCGGCACACCGACAACGCTCAGTGCCGTACAGCTGCAAACGCTGATCGAGACCATCCGGAGCTGTTTTGATATGACCACCTGCCGGGAATTTACCGTAGAAGCGGGACGTCCTGATACCATCGACGAGGACAAGCTCCGTGCCATTCTTACCGGGGGCGCCGACAGGATCAGCATCAACCCCCAGACACTCAATGACCGGGTGCTGGAGGTGATCGGCAGGAAGCATACCTCCGCACAGACCCTGGAGGCCTACCGTCTGGCACGGGAGGTGGGGTTCCGGCATATCAATATGGATCTCATCGCGGGACTGCCCACAGAGGATGTGGAGAGCTTCCGGCGGACGCTGGATACGCTTTGCGGACTGGCGCCGGAGAGCATCACGGTCCACACCCTTGCCATGAAGCGGTCATCCCGTCTGACCATGCAGAAGACCGCCGTCAGTACCGGTTCAGAGCCGCCTGCTGCGGGAATGCTGCGGTACTGCGAGCAGAAGCTCACCGCCGAGAACTACCACCCCTACTATCTCTACCGTCAGACAAGGATGGAGGGCAATTTAGAGAATGTGGGATGGTCAAAGCAGGGCTATGACGGACTGTATAACGTCTTTATCATGGACGAGACCCATACCATCCTGGGCTGCGGCGCCGGTGCGGTGTCAAAGCTGAAAAAACCGGCTTCCGAAGACTTGGAACGTATATTTAACTACAAATATCCGTATGAATATATTAACGGGTTCAGTGAAATGCTGAACCGAAAAGAGAGGGTGACATCATTCTATGCTGAACTGGCTGAATACATATCGCAGATACGCCTGTGATATCAACCGCATCAATCAGGAGGCAGCCCGGAGCCCGGAGGACCTGGTACTCACCGTGGAGAAGATTTTCCGGAGTGATCTGCGGCAGATTACCGAACGGATCCTCAGTATACCCGTGAGGCGCCATATCATTTTCCTGTCGGGGCCTTCGAGCAGCGGCAAGACGACCTGTGCCAAGAAGCTGGCGGAGGAATTTGAGAACAGCGGCAGCAAGGCGATTATGATCTCCATGGACGACTTCTATCTGGGAGCGGAGATGGTGGAACGCCTGCCCAACGGCAAGCCGGATTTTGAGTCCGTCAATGCGCTGGATATCGACCTGATGCGGCAATGCGTTGCGGAGATCGCCGCCTGCGGGGAATGTGACATCCCCCGGTACGACTTTGGCAACAGCCGCCGCCGTGAGGATAAGCGCCACATCCGCCTGGAGGATGATTCCGTGGTAATCATCGAGGGCATCCATGCCCTGAATCCCATCTTCGGGGACATCATCCCCAAGGAATATCTCAGCCGGATCTATATCGGCGTGAAACAGGGCATCAAGGACAATGAGGACTATGTGCTCCATAACCGGGAGGTACGGCTGCTGCGGCGCCTGGTGCGTGACAGCCGGTTCCGTGAGACGCCCCCGGAGAAGGTGCTGGATATGTGGGACGAGGTGGTAGACGGGGAGACGCGCTATATCCGTCCCTACCGCTATACCAGTGATTTTACCGTCAACACCATCCATATCTATGAACCGTGTGTGATGAAGCGCCATGCAGTTCCCCTGCTCCGTTCCATCGGGGAGGACAGTTCCTACTACGATCAGGCACAGCATCTGATCCGGGAGCTGGGACGCTTTGCGGATATCGATGAGTCGCTGGTTCCTGAAAACTCCCTGCTCCGGGAATTTTTCGGCGGTGGCATTTACGAATACTGACGTGCCATCATCATCCGCGCAGCGTCTCCGGGTGCTCCGGGAAGGGGGAGAGGCTGCGCCCGGAAGCGTGGATTTTCCGGGAAAAACGTGTGAAAAGCTATTGAAGAATCCCGGAAATGATGCTATAATAGGTGTTAACCTCTGAAAGCCCCGGTTAAAATGGGCTGTTTTCAGGGGCTATGCGAGGAAAATACAGATATGAGGAGGATCACCATGAGTGTTTTTGAAGATGTTCTGATGAATGCCAAGTCTGCTGTTGACAGCGTCAGCGGCAAAGCGGTAAAAGTGATCGATAAATCCAAGCTGCTGCTGGCAGCCGCCGATATCAAGGCGGAGCTTTCCAAGAAGTATCACATTCTGGGGCGTGTGTGCTATGAAGCCAACCGCACCGGTAAAAACTATGATAAGGGTATCAAGCAGCTTCAGGAAGAAATCAAGGAACTCAACGATCAGCTTGCCACCGTCAATGAAATGCTGGAGAATGCCAAGCAGAAGGTGAAGTGCCCCGATTGCGGCACCTACAATAAGCGCGGCTCGGCTTACTGCAATAAATGCGGAAAGAAGCTGCCTGTCACACAGGCTCCGTATGAGGACGATATGACGCCGGAGGAGCTGCTGATCTTTGCCGAAGAGACGCTTGACGACGATCTGGATGCCTGATCTCTCTTCTGCGTGTCACCTTGTTGACGATTTTCGCTGCACCGTATAATGCTCATTATGCGGTGCAGTCTTCATGCATTGTGATGATTCAATCAACAGAAGGGAAGTGCTTCAGTGACAAAAGTTAAAAACCGGCGCAAATCGCAGTCCTTCCTGAAGGGTGCGATGGTACTCGGTTCGAGCATGGTTATTGTCAAGCTCATGGGCATGATCTACAAGATACTGCTCTCCAACGAGTACGGCGGCGTGGGCACCGGCCTGTTCAATTCGGCCTATGCCCTTTATAATCCCCTGTTCATGCTCTCGACGGCCGGCTTTCCGATCGCCATCTCCCGTATGGTGTCGGAGAGCATTACCAAGAAACGCTACCGTGACGTGAAACAGATCCATCGGATCTCGGTTCCCATCTTTGTGCTGGCGGGCTGCCTGTGCTTCCTGGTCATGGTGCTCGGCAGCTTTATCTACATCAAGCTCATCCACGCGGATAACGCTATTTTCGCCCTGCTGTGCCTTTCGCCGACCATCTTCTTCGGCTGCCTGATGTCCATCTACCGAGGGTATTTTGAAGGTATGCGGAACATGGTCCCTACGGCTATCTCGGAGATCATTGAGGCTACCTGTAAGCTCTTTCTCGGTCTGACCGCCTCCTTCGTGGTCACCAGGATGGGCATGGGACAGTATGAATCCACCGGCTATGTCTTCGGCATCCGCTGTATGAACGTGGCGGAGGCGGAATCCGCCATTATCCCGATTGCCATCGGTGCGGCGATCACCGGTATCTCTGTGGGCTCCCTGCTGGGCTTCCTGTTCCTGTTCATCCGCTACAAACGCGGCGGTGACGGCATTACCAAGGAGGAGCTGAAAAACTCGCCCCCGCCACGCAAGGCTGACAAGACTCTGCGGGTGATGGTGCGCACGGCAATCCCCATCGGTCTGGGCTCCATCATTATGAGCCTTGCCGATATGATTGATTCCACGCTGGTACAGATCCGTATCAACAACATCATGCAGACCGACCCGGATGCTCTCCTGGGCGTCTACGGCTCGCTGATTCCCGATAACGTATACTACGGCGAAGAGACCCATACCTTCCTCTACGGGTGCTATGGTATCGCCCTGACGCTGATGATGCTGGTCACGGCGGTGACACAGGTGTTCGGCACCACGGCGCTGCCCTCCGTGACGGCTGCCTGGACAAGCGGCAACAAGCAGCAGCTGAAAAAAAGCATGGAAACCGTCATGCGTGTCACGACCCTGGTGACGATCCCCTCCGGTATCGGTATGTCGGTGCTGGCGGAACCGCTGCTCTCCATGATCTACCACGGCAGCAGCGTCGCGGGTGAGGTGGAGATCGGCTCGAAGGTTCTCACCGTCATGGGTATTTCCGTTATCTTCATTGCCACGAGTACGCCCCTGTGCAGTATGCTGCAGGCCATCGGGCGGATGGATGTGCCGCTGAAGCTGTTTGCTGTCGGCATGGTCATCAAGATCGTGGTCAATTACATCCTGGTGGGAATCCCCTGGATCAATATCCAGGGTGCCAACATCGGCTCCATTGTCTGCTACGGTTTCGTTACCGTCATGGCGCTGTTTGTGATCTGCCGGGAAACCAAGATCGTTCCTGATTTTGTCTCTATTTTTGTGAAACCTCTGCTGGCCGGTATTGTGTGCGGCGCAGCAGCATACTTTTCTGAAATTCTCTTCGACCTGTTCTTCAAACAGAGGATCGCCACGATTCTTGCAGTAGTAGTGGCCATCGTTGCCTACTTCATCGCTCTTTTTCTGTTCAGGGCTATTAAAAGAGAGGATGTCCTGCAGATGCCGAAGGGAAATAAAATTGTAAAACTACTTGAAAAACGTAAGCTAATAAGGTAAAATAGATACTTGTACGGTATCGTGATGGTTCGTCATTAGGAAAAGGAGATGATTGCGGTGGATTTTCAGATCAAGGACCATTATAACGTGGAGGATCTTGTTTCCATCGTCAGAAAGCTGAGAGCGCCGGATGGCTGCCCCTGGGACAAGGTGCAGACCCATCAGACCATCCGCAGTGATTTCATTGAGGAGGTCTATGAGGCGGTAGAGGCGATCGACGAGAATGACACCGAGCATCTTCGCGAAGAACTGGGTGATGTCCTGCTGCAGGTGGTGTTCCACTGTGTACTGGAGACGGAACAGCAGCACTTCGACCTGAATGACGTGGCAGACGATGTGTGCAAAAAGATGATCCTGCGCCATCCTCATGTGTTTGGCAATGTGCAGGCGGATACGCCGGAAGAGGTGCTCAGAAACTGGGATGCCATTAAAATGCAGTCCAAATCCCAGAGCAGCGCCGGCGAGGCGATGGAAAGCGTTTCCAAGACCCTTCCTTCCCTGATGCGGAGCGAAAAGCTCTGGAAAAAGGCGGAAAGGGGAGGCTTTCAGCTTGCAGATGCCGGACAGGCCTTTGACCTTGCGGAGCAACAGTTGTCTCAGCTCAGGGCGATGGCGGATCGGGGACAGACGGAAGCTTATGACCGGAAGCTGGGCGAATTGCTGTTCAGTATTGCCGGTGTGTCGCGTTTCTTGAAGACGGACTGCGAAAAATCACTGTATGATGCCTGTGACCGTTTTATCGGTCAGTTCAGGGAGCTGGAAGCTTCTGCACAAGAAAAGGGCATTGATATACAGAAATCTGATCCGGAGGCTGTGCAGCAGCTTTGGGATGCAATTTCAAAATCAGAAGAATAATGGAGGAAACCAAAAATGAACAAGACCGAATTGATTGCTGCCGTTGCAGAGAAAGCAGAAATCTCAAAGAAGGATGCAGAGAAGGCAGTTACCGCTGCAATCGATATTATCATTGAGAAGGTAGCAGCAGGCGAGGAGATCCGCATTGTAGGCTTCGGAACCTTCGAGCGCCATGAGAGAGGCGAGAGGACCGGTGTGAACCCCCAGACAAAGGAAAAGATCACCATTGCTGCTTCCAAAGTACCCGCTTTCAAAGCAGGCAAGGCATTCAAGGATGCTGTTGACAAATAATCAATGAGAGGAAAGGAGCCGATTGGAGTGATCGGCTTCTTTTTTTAAGGAGAGAACCATGAGATTAGATAAATATCTGAAGGTATCCCGTCTCATCAAGAGGCGGACGGTGGCCAATGAAGCCTGTGACGCCGGCAGAGTGCTGGTCAACGGGAAGCCCGCCAGAGCCTCCTACGAGGTGAAGCCGGGAGATGTGCTGGAGATCAGCATGGGTGCCCATCCCATCCGTGCGGAGATCACCGCTGTCAACGAATTTGCCAGAAAAGAGGATGCGGGTCTGATGTACCGTGTCCTGCCGGAGGAAGCATAAACCGTTCCGGCGCCGCATAGAAATAACTATCATGGTCATGGGGGCGGTTGTCTTGGCAGCAGAAGCGGCAGTCAGAAAAACACACAGCCTGATCCTGGAGGACAGGAAACGGCTGAGCTTGTCGGGCGTCAAGGATGTGGCAGGCTTTTCGGAACAGAGCGTGACCCTGCTCACGGAGCTTGGCGAGCTATGCGTCAAGGGAAGTGACCTGCATATCGGCAGCTTCAGCCAGGAGACCGGGGAGCTGAGTCTGGACGGGGTGGTCGATTCCCTGGTCTACTCCGAGTCCAGACAGACGGAGGGCGGTTTTTTTGCCCGCCTGTTCCGGTAGGTGAGAGCGTGGAGGTATCCTTATTTCAGTACACCCAGGCATTTTATTGGTCTTTTGCGCTGGGAGCGGTCATCTTCGGGGTGTACCTGCTGTTCGGCCTGGTCAGACTGTTAGCGCCCCCCGGCAGAGTGCGCCTGTTTTTTGAGGATGTGCTGTTCATGCTGCTGGCGGCGGTGCTGAATTTCCTGTTCGCCCTGTCACAGACCAACGGCACCATCCGGGCTTTTTCGCTGGCGGCACAGATTGCAGCCTTCGGTCTGCTGTATGCAACGGTGGGACGGCTGCTCAAACGATTTTCGGGTTTGCTCCGCCGCGTACTGCTCCGCACCTGTCATGCGGCGGCAGATCCCGCGGCTGCCTGGCTGCACCGGAGTGCCCTGAAACTGCAGGAGGGCTGCCGGAGGATTTTCGGGAAAAGAAAATTGCCAAAAAATGAAAAAAAGTAGCGTTTATCCCTTGCAATATTGTCCGGGGATGTTGTATAATAATATCGCTGTATTTGTTTTATTGTCGAGAAATGGAAAGTCGGTGATCACACTATGAAGAAAAAAACCGAAAAGCCTGTAAAACCGGTCAGAACGGTCAAGGCAAAGAAGGTGCGCAAGAAAACCAACTGGATCCTCTGCATTGCTGTTGTGGCGGTGGTACTGTATGTGACGGTGACCATAGTGGATCAGAACGTCAAGATCAAAAAGGGCAGAGATGAGCTTTCCCGTCTGGATAATGAGATCACCCTGGAGACCATCAAGGTGGAGGAACTGAAAACGGTGGCGGATGCGGCTGAAAAAAATGATTTCGATTCCTTTTCGGATTATATCGAAAGAATTGCACGAGAGAATTTGGACTATGTGAAGAGCGGTGAGGTTGTTTTTATTAACATTGCCGGCAACTGAGAGGAGAAAGCGTATTTAGTATGAGTCTTGAGGTAGGAATGATCGTAGAAGGTAAAGTGTCCGGAATTACAAAGTTTGGCGCTTTTGTGGATCTGGAGGGCGGCAAAACGGGAATGGTACATATTTCCGAGGTAGCTCCCACATTTGTGAACGATATCAAGGATTTTCTCACAGAGGGACAGACTGTCAAGGTCAAGATCCTCAGTATTGGCGATGACGGAAAGATCAGCCTTTCCATCAAAAAAGCCCAGCCGCCGCAGAATAACGGCCATAACCGCCAGAACCGCAGTGCGTCTGCACCGTCCAGACCCCGCAGTACAGGCTATGAGTGGCAGCCTCCCAAGAGTACGGAGCCCTCGAGCTTTGAGGATATGCTCTCAAAGTTCAAGCAGACCAGTGATGAAAAAATATCCAACCTCAAGCGAGCCAATGAGTCCCGCAGAGGCGCTTCCCGCCGTGGCAATTTCACAAAAAATAACTGACATCTGAGAGCCGCACTGCGGCTCTTTTTTGCATATTGAAAAAAGGATGAGATTCTATGCTGATGATCAATGCAGAGCTTCATACCATGGACCGGAACGGCCGTGTGATCCCGGAGGGCTATCTTGCCTGGGAAAACGGCAGGATCACCGCACTGGGCAGTATGGAGGAGCTGACAGAGGTTCCTGCCGGCGCCTTTGATGCCGGTCACCTGCCGGTTTATCCGGGGCTGATCGACGCCCATACTCACCTGGGACTCTTCGGGGATTCCCTGACCTTTGAGGGGGACGACGGCAACGAGGATACCGATCCCGTGACGCCGCAGCTGCGGGCACTGGATGCGGTGAATGCCATGGACGGCTATTTCTCCGAAGCACTCCGGGCCGGTGTGACCACTGTGATTACCTGTCCCGGCAGCGCCAACCCCATTGCAGGTCAGGCCGCAGCACTCAAAACCTGCGGGAAACGGGTGGATAAGATGATCGTCAAGGCGCCCGCCGCCATCAAATTCGCCCTGGGGGAGAATCCGAAATCCACCTACAACGATAAGGAACAGACGCCCGTGACCCGTATGGCAACCGCCGCCCTGATCCGTGAGACACTTGCAAAGGCCAAAAAATACTATGAGGACAAGTGCCGCTATGAGCAGGATCCCGAAAATATGGATGAGCCGGAGTATGATGTGAAGAACGAGGCGCTGCTGCCGCTGTTCCGCAGGGAGGTGCCGGCTCATTTCCATGCGCACCGGGCGGATGATATCTTCACGGCTGTCCGCATTGCACGAGAATTTGAGCTGGAGTATGTGCTGGTACACGCCACCGACGCCCATCTGGTGTGGGAGGAGTTGGGGGAGGAGGGCTTCCGGGGGATCCTGTCCGGCCCCATCCTGACAGACCGGAGCAAACCGGAACTGAAGCATCAGTCTCCGCAGGCGGCAGGTATCCTGTCCCGTAACGGGATCCCTACGGCGATCATCACCGATCACCCCGAAACACCCATCCAGTACCTGCTGCTCTGTGCTATGGTGGCAGTCAGGGAGGGCATGAGCCGTGAGGAAGCCATGAAGGCACTCACCTGTTATCCTGCCGCCATCTGCGGACTCGACGACCGTGTCGGTTCTTTGGAGCCGGGCAAGGACGCCGACTGTGTGGTCTTCTCCGGGGATCCCCTGGAACTGATGACCAGACCGCAGGCAGTCATGGTGAACGGAAAAATGGTCCTGAATCATTATTGTGATAATGTATAAAATGCGCTGAAAAAATTTTTATATAACATTTTCAGAATCTATTTGATTTTTTTGTTAAATGTGTTATAATAAGGGTAATCTCAGAGATGGGATTCAGGAACAAATGGTGGACGGCGGAGCTGTATTTGCGGGTGCGCCGGCTGTTCCTGAACAGACTTGAAGGAGGTTCGGCTTATGAAATACAACATTGTCGGCAGAAAAGTAAACCTGAAGGATAATTTCAAGGAGCGTGTTTACAAAAAACTCGGAAAATTTGAAAAAATCTACTCGGAAAATGCCGAAGCTACGGTCACGGTAACCATGGAGAAAAACAGACAGACCGTTGAGGCCACGATCCGTGATGACGGACTGATGTACCGTGCCGAGAGCACCGCACTGGAAATGAATGATGCACTTGATGCAGTGGTTGATATATTGGGCGGCCAGATCAGAAAGAACAAGACCAAGCTGAGCAAGAAGATGAAGTCCGAGAGCTTTGAACAGTATTTTGCAGAAGAGCCGGACGATGCGGAAGATGAGGATGCCATGGTGGAGGATGACTACGCTGTGGTGCGTACCAAGAGCTTCTCCGTGAAGCCGCTGAGTGTGGAGGAGGCAATCCTCCAGATGAACCTGATCGGACATGAGTTCTTTATGTTCCGCAACTGCAATACCAACGTGATCAATGTGGTCTATAAGCGTAAGGGCGGC
This sequence comes from uncultured Eubacteriales bacterium, assembly GCA_900316925.1. Lineage (GTDB taxonomy): Bacteria > Bacillota > Clostridia > Oscillospirales > Acutalibacteraceae > UBA1213. The sequence continues at coordinate 2,968 of ONEU01000064.1, read as the reverse complement.
ACCTACGGCCTGCTTGAGCCTAAGGATTGATGCCGTACCGCCTTCCGGCGGCAGATGACATAGTAAGCTATAAGAAAGGAGATCTGTATTCCCTGATCTCCTTTCTTTTGTTCGTTTAAATCATTCCGGAAGTGCAGGCACTGTGCATGGAAGCGTGATAATCATAGGGAAGGTGATTTCAGGATGACGAAAAGTCTGCTTGCGATAATCAATGAACAAAAACCAAGATTCTCCAAGGGTCAGAAGCTGATCGCTGATTTTATTACACAGCATTATGATAAGGCGGCGTTTATGACGGCCTCCAAGCTGGGCAATACGGTGGGCGTGAGTGAATCCACCGTGGTGCGTTTCGCCACGGAGCTTGGCTATGACGGCTATCCCAAAATGCAGAAGGCAATGCAGGAGATGATCCGCGATAAGCTCACCTCTGTGCAGCGTATTGATGTGACGCAGAGCCGTATCAACAACGGCAGCGTCATGGAGTATATCCTCAACAAGGATATCGAACGGATCCGCAGGACGCTGGAGGAAACCTCCGAAAATGATTTCCAGAGCGCCGTTGACGCGATTGCCGGTGCAAAGACGATCTATATTTTCGCCGTGAGAAGCTCCGCGGCACTGGCGTCTTTCCTGGGGTATTACTATTCGCTGATCTTTGAGAACGTCAAGGTTATCAGCAACTACGGCGAGACGGAAATCTATGAAAAGCTCTTCCGCATCTCTGCCGGTGACGTGATTATCGGCATCAGCTTCCCCCGTTATTCCAATGCCGCTATCCAGGCAATGACCTTCGCCCACCGCAGAGGCGCCAAGGTCATTGTTCTTACCGACAGTATGTCCAGCCCGCTGGTGGCCGTTTCGGATCATGTGCTCATCGCCAAAAGCGATATCGCTTCGGTGGTGGATTCCCTTGTGGCGCCCCTGAGCATGATTAACGCCCTGATCGCCGCAACCGTCCTCAAACTGGATACCGAGGTCAAGGAGACGTTCGGCATCCTGGAGAATATCTGGCAGGATTATGACGTTTATCAGACGAACAGAAAGGATGAAGCCGATTGAGCAGCAGAGTAGTAGCGGTGATCGGCGCAGGAGCAGCCGGATTGATGGCGGCGGTATCTGCCGCACGCATCGGCGACCGTGTCACGGTGTTTGAAAAGAACAGCATGGTGGGCAGGAAGCTGAATATCACCGGTAAGGGACGCTGCAACGTGACGAATAACTGCACGCCCCAGACGGTAATCGCCAATACCCCTACCAACGGGCGTTTCCTGTACAGCGCCCTTCACCGCTTTTCGCCCGCCGATACCATCGCTTTCTTTGAAAAGAACGGTCTGCCCCTCAAAACAGAGCGGGGGAACCGTGTGTTTCCGGTTTCGGACAAGGCTGCGGATGTGGTGAATACCCTGCGCCGGGCAGCCGAAATGGCAGGCGCCCGGATCGAGCACCATACCGTGACCGGTGTGACGGCAGAGCATGGCCATGTCACCGGCGTGGAGGTGGCCGGCAGGAGATGTCTCTTTGACAAGGTAATCATTGCCTGCGGAGGATGTTCCTATCCGCTGACGGGTTCTACCGGTGACGGTTACCGCTTCGCCGCAGCCCTGGGACATACCATCCGCCCGCTGAAGCCGTCTCTCGTGCCGCTGGAGACCGTGGAACGCATGGATCCCGGGATGAATAAGCTGCTGATGAAAAACCTCTCCCTGACGCTGTGGGATACCGCAGCAAACAAGAAGCTCTATACGGATTTCGGTGAGCTGCAGTTCATGCGCTACGGCGTATCGGGAGCAACCGTACTTAGTGCCAGTTCACACATCCGTGAAATGACAGAGGGAAGGTACCGTCTGGTACTGGATTTCAAGCCGGCGTTATCGGAGGAGAAGCTGGATGCCCGCCTGCTGCGGGAAATTGATGCCGACAAGGGAAAGAACTATGCCTATCTGCTGCATTCGCTGCTGCCGGCGGCCATGGTGGAGCAGTTTGTCCGGATGTCGGGCATCCCCGGGGAGAAGCGGTGCAGTGAGCTGAGCAGGAATGACAGACGCAGGATCCTGCAGCAGCTCAAGAGCTTTACACTGACGATCCGCGGCTTCCGTCCGCTGGAAGAAGCCATTGTGACATCAGGCGGGGTGGACGTCAGGGAGATTGACCCCAGAACGATGGAGTCAAAGCTGGTGAAGGGACTCTATGTTGCCGGAGAGGTCATAGATGTGGATTGCTACACCGGCGGCTTTAATTTGCAGGCAGCGTTTTCCACCGGAGTGCTGGCGGGAGAAAACTGATCGGAAGGAGAAGAAGGATGGGATATCAGGATGATTGGATGATGCGGCAGATCTCGGTACTGTCACATTATGTAGCAAAGCTGGTTTTCGGGAAATCGGCAGTAAAATATGAATTGGGGGCATCGGATATGCTGTCGGAAACGGATCAGCTGCATCTGGTGCTTGACCGTCTGATCCGGGAGCACAAGATCTGTGAAGCGGAGGATATGCTGTTTGAGAACCTGTCGCTGGATGACCGCTATGTGGAACTGGCAATGGATTTTTATCAGAAGCTCAACGGGATGACGGACAGCGAACTGGAGGAAAGCAATTTCTCCCGGGATGAGGTGTATGACGGGTATATCGAGATACTCACGCGGTTGGGAATCCCCGTGGAACAGTTTGTACAATAAGAGGAACGTTCCGGACGGGAGGAGCATAGGATGGAAAAGACAGGGAAAGAGGCGGCGGAAATCCCCGAAAAAATTCTTTGAAAAAATTTTCAAAAAACCCTTGACAAACAAGGGGGTGTGTGTTATTATAATGAAGTCGCTGGTACACACGACACGGGAGCATAGCTCAGCTGGGAGAGCATCTGCCTTACAAGCAGAGGGTCATAGGTTCGAGCCCTATTGTTCCCACCATACGGTCCGGTAGTTCAGCTGGTTAGAACGCTAGCCTGTCACGCTAGAGGTCGACGGTTCGAT
>ONEU01000065.1 GCA_900316925.1 uncultured Eubacteriales bacterium | reverse complement strand
TTCCCCGGACCCCTTTCCAAAATTCGCTGCGGGATAAGCCTTGCAGTAATCGGGAAACACGAACTTCTCATTATTGCTGACGAAGAAGGTGCAGGGGCTTTCAGGCAAGGCTTCTCGATTCGGAGTAACAAGAAACAAAATGTTTCACGTGAAACATTTTTCAAAAGGCTGACGGACACATCCGGAGATGTGCCCGTCAGAAGAGTTGGAGGATTATTTGATATAGTCGTAGGAGAAGAGGATGTTGGCTGCCCGGATCGCATCAGTACCCTCAGGCTTTTCCGGCTTGCACAGGGACATGCAATCGCTGACAATATACGAATGATTTTCAAACAGGTCTCTGAATTCCAGGAAGGAATTAAACCCGCCCTTCCGGAACACCGTCTGGAGGTTTGCTTCGATGATCCAGCCTTCATCACCCGAATGATACTCCAGGTGCAGCTTTTCTATCTCTGTGTTTTCTGTCAGATCAAACAGATCACCCAGAGCCTGGATCCTGTTGGTATGACCATAGGCATTGATGATTTTTGCTTTCCTGTCGGAACCGTCTGCGGCGGGATTGATGAGTTTGACGGTGACTGTAAACGTGCCGTCATTAGCTGCTGTTCCTTCCAGATCAACGGCGCTGATAAAGAGGTTCTCTGTTTCAAAGGAGGTAAGTGTATTCACCAGATTATAGATGCCGTTCCTGGTGAGGTTCTTTTGGAACTGCAGGATAATCACGCCGTTCTGACGGTCGTCATTGGAGATCGTCAGCTTGTCATCCGGCAGATAGTCCTTGACAGCGGGGAATACCGTCTGTCTGATATCCTCCTGATTCCAGATACGGAGCTGCAGCTTGGAGAGATCGGACGTGAGCGGAGCATTTCTGTCGGGGGAAGCGGCGGGAGCTGTCATCGGCTGACGAAGAGGAAGCTCCATCAGATAGTCGGGGGTGTCTGTCTGCTGGGAATGGATGAAGGATGTTTCGGAGACAGTAAAGAGGATGCTGCTGTCAAGGGGAGTTTTATTCTTATAGAGAAAGTCCTCGAGACATTGGTTCCAGTTGACGGTGTTGTATTTCTGGGGCAGATGCTCCAGCACCGTTTTGACGGACACGGCTGTATCCACGATGTACAGATTGGTGAGCTTCATCCGGACCTCACAGGAATGGTTGTCGGCGGCATATACGGTCATTTCTTTGATGAGCAGGCCGTTTTCCTTTTCCCGGGTAATGCGGTTGATGGCGGAGAGAATCTTCTGGTTGTCTCCGTAGAGGATCACATCAAACTCGTTGACATAGCAGCCGAGCTCTTTATCCGGCGTGCCGGAATTACCCGGAACGGCGCCAAACTCCATATTGACCTCCGATTCGCTGAGGAGTGACCGGAAATCATCAATGGACCATTGATGCAGCAGAGGGGAATCCACCATGTTGAAGGTCTTGTCTTCACAGCCGGGAGCGGTGTAGACGATATGGTTGTTGATCATAATCTTGGCAATTTTAGAGGGATCGACCACCACGGAATGAAGATCCTCCGGGTCGGCATAGGAGAGATTCGGGTCAAAGGGAAATTCCGAGAACAGCAGCGTTTTCTGGTACTGCATCTCAATGGCGCTGTTGTCCTGATAATCGTATCCGGCACCCTTGTCAATCTCGACGAAGAAGTATTCTGTTCCGTCATTCATCAGCAGCCCGGAATGATAATTGTTGACGCTGGACTGGGTATAGCCGTCCTCCTTGTGGAGCAGGAAGGGAGAGAGTGCTTCATCATAAATGTCATTGATGTTCCAGGAGGCATTGTTCAGATATTCGTTGAAGGCGTTGTCCCGCTCCTCTTTTGTAAAGGTGCGGCGGTTCTTCAGCGAGATGCTGAAGGGAGAGATACTCATTTCCACCTCGCTGTCCGGCTTGACCAGGCGGGGGGCATTCTGTGAAGTGAGGGGGAGCTTGATGCTGCTGTCAAACTTTTTGTCAAGCTCAAAGCTGATCTCGTAGGGGAGCGGGATGGGGGCAGAGGTGATCTCATAGATGACGTACTTACCGTTCTCGTATTTCCAGAGGGTATGTTCATCCGTTGCAATATCGGTGAGCATCGAGCTTTTCAGGGTGTAGAACTCATCCAGCTTTTTGCCTGTCTGATAGGAATAGAGATTGCGGGACTGGAAGCTGACCCTGGTACCCTTGACATCAGCGGCGTGATTTTCGATGGTCAGATAGACGGTCAATGTTTTCTTGTCCCTGCTGAGATAGTATTCAACGGTGTCGGAGTAATAGTTCTTCCCGTCAGAGAGAACGCTTCCCTCGGGACGGTCGATACGGTAGGTATATCCGTCGGCTGAGAGAGCAGACTTGGCGGAGAGGATGCCGTCCTGGTCGGTAAAGGCGCTGCCGTCCTTGTTGGTCAGCTCAATGGCGGCGAGGGTGAAATCCTCATCTCCGACGAAGCCCCCGAAGGATGCCTGGAGATCAGCATTATCGGAACGGAAACGGAAGGAATCGTTTTCATAGACAGTCAGGGCGCTGGTATCGCCGTCATACTTCTGGGAGAACGGGGTGAATACACCCGTTGCTGCGAGAACCGTCGTGCCGATCACGGCAGCGGACAGAGCAGCGGCGATCAGGAGCAGGGGCAGTTTCCGGCGTCCGGATTTTTTTTCAGGTGCCGTGTGGACGTTCTGCATGACGGTTGCAACGATCTTGTCGGTGTCGATATCCAGCTTCTGGATGACGGTGCTTTCGTCAAGGTCAAAATCCTCCATACGGTCCATTTCTTTTCGGAAGGTTGTTTTCATAGTAGGTAGCCTCCTTCGGTTAATCTGGCTTTGATTTTTTCTCTGGTACGTTTGAGCTTGGTTTTGACGGTTTCAACATTCAGCTGCATCAATGAGGCAATCTGAGGGGTGGATTGGTAGTAATAGTAGTATCGGATCAGAATGGTGCGGTCGGGTTCACCGAGGGCGTCAATGATAGCGTGCAGATGTTGGTTAAGTTCCTTTTTTTCCGTCTCATCCGTGATGGAGAAATCATCCTCGAGGTCTTCACCGTTGCGGTAATCCTCCAGACTGATGACCTTCCCGTTTTTGGATGCCGACAGTTTATTGAGTGCTCTTGTTTTGGCAATACAGCACAGATAACCTTTTAGTTTTTCGGGAATGATCTTGTCGGTGTTGTTCCAGAGGGTAAGGAACACGTCCGAGGTGACTTCTTCGATATCCTCTTTGGAGAGGGTGCCGTTGGATACATTATAGATAATGGTTGCCACAAGTGGCGTATAGGAACGGATGGTTTCCTCGAGGGCTTTTTCATCCCGTCGTCGGAGCCGTTTCGCCAGCGAGTCTTGGTTCATGCTTTGACCTCCTTTGTTTTTTGAAGCTTCTGCTATCAATAACAGGACAAATCCGGAATCGGGTCCAGCAGCAGAAAAAAATTTCAAAAAATGTTGTTTTCAATCAATCAGCGGTGATAACGAACGGATAGCAGGCTAAAACAAAAGGACTGCCGCAGAACGACAGTCCGTGAATATGCGGATAGAATCACTTACCCACGCAGAAGTGAGAGAAGACCTGATCGACAACCGCTTCCGTCACACGCTCACCGGTCAGCTCCAGCAGACTGGTGATAGCCTCTTCGATGATGACCGTCACAGCGTCCAGGGTAATGCCGAGGGAGACAGCGGAGATGGCTTCGGTGACCGAGTGCAAAGCATCCTCTGCGGAACGTCGCTGGCGTTCGGTAGCCAGGATTCCCTCCGAGGGATCGAGATCGGAAGTGCCGATAATAGCGGCGACCTCCCGTTCCAGCTCTGCCGTCCCTTCGCCGGAGAGTGCCGACAGGAAAATGACGTGGGGGAGCTTCCGGGTAATGTAGTCGGTATCGAGCTGTTTTTCAAGATCGGTTTTATTGATGACGGCCAGCGACGGCGCATCCGTCAGCAGGTCGATCAGCTCCTTGTCATCCTCCGACAGCGGACGGGAGGAATCAAACACCGCCAGAACGAGTCCTGCCTTGAGAATCCTGTCCTTGGCACGCTCCACGCCGATCTTTTCCACGGGATCGTCAGTCGTGCGGATACCGGCGGTATCGGACAGGCGCAGAGGAATATCCCCCAGCATGACCGTCTCTTCAATGACGTCTCTGGTCGTGCCGGGCACATTCGTAACGATCGACCGTTCACAGCCTGACAGCAGGTTCATAATGGTGGACTTCCCCACATTGGGACGCCCGGCGATAACCGTTTCCACGCCCTCCCGCATGAGCTTGCCGGTATCATAGCCCCTGAGCAGGGAATCCAGCTCCGCCTGACAGCTCTGCAGGGACGCCGTGAGATGATCGGTATCCACCTCCGGGATATCCTCCTCCGGATAATCCGCCCATGCCGACAGATGCGCTGCGGTATTGATGAGGGAATCACGCACGCGGTCGATCCTCTGCCGCAGCTTTCCCTCCATACAGGACAAAGCGGCTCTGGCGGACTGTGATCCCCGTGCGGAGATAATATCCATCACGGCTTCCGCCTCGGTAAGTCCGAGCTTACCTCCCAGGAATGCCCTTTTGGTGAACTCACCCGCCTCTGCCGGAGCGGCGCCGTTTTTGAGGACCGTCCTCAGGACGCGCTTGGTAATGTACAGTCCCCCGTGACAGGAAATTTCCGCCACATCCTCACCGGTATAGCTGTGGGGTGCCCGGAACACCAGCACCACTGCTTCATCCAGCAGTTCCTCTCCGTCATAAATTTTCCCATACGCGGCAGTATATCCCTTCATTTCTGACAGCGGCTTTCCCGACACCGGCCGGAACACTCTATCCGCCACCGCAATGGCATTTTCTCCCGATATCCTGATCACGCCCAGTCCTCCCACACCATTCGCTGTGGAAATGGCAGCAATTGTCTTTTCCATATCCCTTTCTCCTCTTTCAATATTACCCCCATTATACCACACTCCTCTCACTGTGACAACCGCGGAAGTTCGTTTTGACCTGCCAGTTCCCCAGGGAAAACCTTTTTCTGGCGAAAAAAAGGTTTTCCCCGGACCCCTTTCCAAAATTCGCTGCGGGATAAGCTTTGCAGTAATCGGGAAACACCTGTGGTGTGAATATTTGAAGAAGCGCCCAATGTACATAAAAAATGATGATGTTTGAATTTTGAAATGTATTCCGGCGGAAGAAGATATTTTAGTTTGACGAAAGATGGGGGGAAGACAGCCTCGCTTTCGGGGGTGTCGGGGGGACTTTCTCGTGAAAGTCCCCCCGACTCGCTCTCCGCAGAGAGCGAAACGCTCCAGGGAGTGAAAATCTTCTTTGATCTTTGGATGTTTTATTGATATTCCGGCGGGTTCGTGCTATAATAAAAAGCGTGGCAGCAAGAAGCCCACAAAATTGTTTCACGTGAAACATTCGGAAGGTTTGATACGGGCGGTTCCCTCGTCAGACGGGAGAGAGTGCCCGCAAGGAATACAAAGAATCGCAGGCGGCAGGATGCCGCAGGAGGTAAGGATTTGGGAAAGGTAATTGCAGTAACCAATCAGAAGGGCGGAGTGGGTAAAACCACTACCGCTGTGAATACAGCCGCAGGAATCGGCAAGCTTGGCAAGAAGGTCCTGATGGTGGATATCGACCCCCAGGGAAATGCTACCAGCGGCGTTGGTGTGGATAAGCGCTCAACGGAGTATTCCTCCTATCATGTCATTATTGACGGCGTGAAAGCGGAGGATGCCATCGTCACAACGAAGTTTGACAATCTGGATATCATTCCTGCCAGTATGGATCTGGCGGCAGCAGAGATCGAGCTGGTGGAGATGGAGCACCGGGAGGCGAAGCTGAAAAACGCCCTCGCTCCTGTCAAAGGAAACTATGACTTCATTTTCATTGATTGTCCGCCGTCACTGGGACTCATCACGACGAATGCGTTCTGTGCGGCAGATACCCTGCTGGTGCCTATCCAGCCGGAGTATTATGCCCTGGAAGGTCTCTCGCAGCTGATGGGCACCGTCAGAAAGGTCAAGCGCCGCTATAACCAGTATCTCGATATTGAGGGTGTCCTGCTCACGATGTATGACGGACGGCTCAACCTCACCCAGCAGGTGGTGGACGAGGTGAAGAAGTTCTTCCCGCGGAAGGTGTTCGGCGCCGTCATTCCCAGAGGCGTGAGACTGTCGGAAGCACCGAGCTACGGAATGCCGATCATGTACTTCGATAAATCAAGCAAAGGAGCGGTCTCCTATATGGAGCTTTCCAAGGAGATCATTGACCATAATCAATAAAACAGAGAAGGTGGGAACAGCATGGCAGCAAAAAGAAGCGGACTGGGAAAGGGTCTGGATGCGATCTTCTTAGAAAATGATGCAGAGGAATCCGAAAGCACCGTCACGCTGAAAATTTCCGACATTGAACCGAACCGTTCACAGCCAAGACACGATTTCAACGAGGAGAGTCTGCGGGAACTCGCGGATTCCATCGCAAACCACGGTGTATTGCAGCCCCTGCTCGTCAGACCGCTGCCGGAGGGCGGCTATCAGCTCGTGGCGGGTGAAAGACGCTGGAGAGCCAGCCGGATGGCAGGATTGTTTGAAGTGCCCGTGATCGTGCGGGAGCTGTCCGATTCCGAGACCATGCAGATCTCGATGATCGAGAATCTGCAGCGGGAAAACCTCAGTCCCGTGGAAGAGGCTCTCGGCTATAAGACGCTCATGGATGAATACGGGTTCACACAGGATGAAATCTCAAGATCGGTAGGCAAGAGCCGTCCGGTGATTGCCAATGCCCTGCGGCTGCTGAAGCTGCCGGAAGAGATCCTGGAGATGCTCAGCGAGGGGGAGATCACCACCGGACACGCCAGAGCCCTGCTTGCGATTGAAGACAGCAATGAACAGCTGCGGATTGCCCGTCAGATCGCCGCCAGTGATCTCACGGTGAGAGATATCGAGCGGATCGCAAAATCTCTCAACGGCGGCAAGAATGATAAAAAGAAGAACGAAACCCATCAGCGCAGCTCCTTCTATGATGAGGTGGAGCTGGCACTCAATGAACACCTGAGCCGGAAGGTCAAGGTCGTCAACGGCAAGGACAGCGGCGGTGTGCTGGAGATTGAGTTCTACAGCGAGGATGATCTCGGCGAACTGGCAAAGCTGTTTGACCACTGACAGAAGACGGCTGACAAACCGCAGCCGCCTGATGATACAGCACGTTATCCGTCAACACGGCGGTATAATAGATATTCTGAAGAAATCAAAAGGAGAAATGAAACATGATCGACATGAAATACCTCCGGGAAAAACCGGAAGAAGTAAAGGCAAGGATCAGGAAAAGAGAAATGGATCTGGACAGCGTTGTAGACGAGATCCTGAAGGTTGACGCACAGAAGCGTGAGCAGATGGGTAAGGTAGAGGCAATGAAGGCTGAGCAGAATGCTGCCAGCAAGCAGATCCCGCAGATCAAGAAGGCAGGCGGCGATGCCAGTGAGATCATGGCAAAGATGAAGGAGCTGGTGGCTGAGATCAAGGAGGGAGATGCAAGGATCACCGAGCTTGACGAACAGCAGACCTCCCTGCTGCTGTCCCTGCCGAACCTTCCCGATGAGGATGTGTGTGCCGGCGGTAAAGAGCAGAATGAGCCGGTACGTTTCTTTGGCAGCAAGCCGGAGTTCGGTTTCCCCATGAAGAACCATGTGGAGCTTTGCGAGAGCCTGGGAATGATCGACTACCAGAGAGGTGCCAAGCTCGCCGGTGCGGGCAGCTGGGTCTACAGAGGCTGGGGTGCCAGAATGGAGTGGGCGCTGCTCAACTTCTTTATCAACGAGCATATCAACGATGGCTACGAGTTCATTCTCCCGCCGCACATGCTTGGCTATCAGTGCGGTTATGTGGCAGGACAGTTCCCGAAGTTCACCGACGAAGTGTATTGGATCGGCAATCCCACCAACAATGAGAAGAAGTTCATGCTTCCCACCGCCGAGACCGCTCTGGTGAATCTCCACCGTGACGAGATTATCCCGATCGAGGAGCTTCCGAAGAAATACATTGCCTACACCCCCTGCTACCGCCGTGAGGCAGGCAGCTACCGTTCCGAAGAGCGCGGCATGATCCGGGGCCATCAGTTCAACAAGGTCGAGATGGTGCAGTACACCGAGGATGACAAGTCCGATGTTGCATTTGAAGAGCTGGTGGGCAAGGCAGAGAAGCTGGTACAGGAGCTGGGGCTCCACTATCGTCTGAGCAAGCTGGCAGCCGGTGACTGTTCCTTCTCAATGGCAAGAACCTACGATATTGAGGTATGGATCCCCAGCATGGAGATCTATAAGGAAGTCAGCTCCGCCTCCAACGCCCGTTCCTACCAGGCACGCAGAGGCAATGTCCGTTACAGAGGCGAGGACAAGAAGATGCACTTTGCCCACACCCTGAATGCATCCGGTCTGGCTACCAGCCGTGTGATTCCCGCCATTGTGGAGCAGTACCAGAATGCGGACGGTTCTGTTACCGTTCCCGAGGTGCTCCGTCCCTACATGGGCATTGATGTCATTAAATAAGCAAAATAGTTGATTGTCCAGGCACGGTTACTCCTTCCGGGTATCCGTGCCTGTTTTCTGTCAGCGATCCCTGTTCCCTTGTCATGGCCGTAAAACAGGGTTTTTCGCATCAGACAAAGCCCGTTCTGCACATAATATACAATTTTTGCGGGGGATTTGTGGGAGATTGACAATTGTTTTTTGCTGAGATTCCGTATAAAATGGAAATGAATATGGATTTAAGAGAGGGAGGAAATAACATGAATCGAAAAAGCAGAACCGTCGTTTCAGCATTGTTGGCGCTTGTTCTTTCCGTATCCGCAGGAGTAGCTTCGGGGGGGCGGCCGGGTATCCGGAGGTGAAGCCCGGATGGGGGTGATCCGCTCCGGAACGGCAGCAGATCTGAATGCTTCCGCCAGGACCAATCAGCTGGAACAATCCGTGGCAGGGGATCATACCGCCGCGGAGCAGACAGCGGCAGCTTCCGGAACGGGCCTTTCCGTCAATGCGGCAATGACGGCGGAACAGCCGGAACAGGACACAGCGGCAGCATCCGGTAATACCGGGAATAAACAGAAGCCCGTTTCAACCTCCGAAAACACCGAAAACGGACAGAAGCCCGTTTCACAGGCAGGAGACACGGGGAATACGGCTCCACCGTCAGCGGCAGCAAGTGCTGTCCCGCTGGGAAAAACATACGCGGAAATGTATCCGGACTACCAGGCGGATGACTGTCTGCCGTCAGAGACTACGGTGCCGGAGGAGGAACTGATCCGTACAGAAGAGGATTATCTCGACGCACGGTATCCGGGAAGGAACCGGAGCCAGGACAGAGCCGTAGTGCTGCCGGAAAAGGTGGACAACAGCGCCAGTGAATACTTTCCGGTTATCGGTAACCAGGGAGGTATCGGCTCCTGTACCTGCTGGGCCATGGTGTACTACCAGTTTACCTATACCTATAACCGCTCCCGACAGATTAAAACGACGCCGGAAAACACGTTCTCGCCTCGTTTCACTTATAACAGGATCAACGGCGGTGAGGATCACGGCAGCGATCGTTACTCGGTCTATTCCGATATCAAGAAATACGGCTGTGCCCTCTGGAATGATTTCCCCTACGATTATGAGGACTATCTTGCGTATCCCACGGATGCGGATGTCTACCGGCGGGCATTGAACTATCGGCTGAAATCCTTCCAGGAATTCAGCAATATCGGTTCCAAGGATACGCTGGTGACTTCTCCGGATGACGAGGATCTCACCGCTATCAAAACCGCTCTTGCCAACCACGAGGTACTCAGCCTGAGCACCAACTTCTCCTCCCTGAGAGCCGACCATCTCAAGGCACTCAGCACCGATGCGAGTGTCAACAGCGGCATCGTGGGAGAGGAAGTAGTTGTAAGCTGTGATGATACCAAGGGCGGTCATGCCAT
>ONEU01000068.1 GCA_900316925.1 uncultured Eubacteriales bacterium | reverse complement strand
GTGATCGATATCGGCAGAGGTGCTTTTGCAGGCTGCGCCAGACTCCAGAAGATGGAGCTTCCTTCAACCATTATCAGAATCAGACAGAGTACCTTCAGCGGCTGTGAAAAACTCAAGGAGTTTGTCATTCCCCAGAATGTCAAGGGACTCGGTAAGCATGCCTTCCTTAACTGCGAATCTCTGGTGGAGATTCATGTTCCCGATGGCGTAGATGAGCTTCCTGAGAACGTTTTCAGCGGCTGCCGTTCACTGGTGACCGTTACGGTTCCTGAGTCCGTGAAGGATATCCGAAAGAGCGCGTTCAGCTGGTGCGAATCTCTGACTACGGTGAATATCCCCGAGGCTGTCAGGGAAATCGGCGACGGTGCTTTCACCGGCTGCGGTTCACTCAAGACAGTGAATATCCCGAAGGAACTGGAATCTATCGGTTATGGCTCCTTTAGTAAGTGCGGAACTCTGAGAGCGCTGATTCTTCCCGATACCGTTACGAATATTGGTGAGAACGCCTTTAATGGTTCTAACAGAACACTTGTGGTTTACTGCTCACATAACAATAACTATATCAGACGTTATTGCCGTATGAACAGAGTAAAGTGTAAGGATACGGAAGAATGATCGACAGATCTGTATAAACAAACCATTTAAGCGACAGGATCACCTCCTGTCGCTTTGCTTTTGAAAAGGGGGCTGTCAGATGCGATATTTCAGTGATGAGCAACTTCAGGAAATGAGAGAACACGCCCGCAGCGACTACGATATCAACAACACCGCAGAATATCTGGCCTGTATTGCCAAGCTGGAGCTGCTGGATAAGCGTAACGATGAATACGGCGACTGTAAAGCGGAACTGCTGCAGGCGATTGCAGAGATCGGCAAGCGCACCGAGCAGTATGTGCATCGCGGCCATGCCGACCCTAATGGTGAAGATGCCGACGCTTTTGAGTATGAAAATTATTGATGCGCCGTAGAAATGACGAAACAGCCGGAGAGGTTATTGAAACCTCTCCGGCTGTTTTTGGCTTACATACTGCAATAGAAGCCGATGTATTCTGATGTGATAATGTAGGTGTTCTTGATTCCCTGATACTCGCCTTTTGCATAAGGAATGTTGTGTTGATTGGCAAGGCCTATTTGTGCACTCTTTTCGTCAGAAAGCAACCGCTTACCAGTCGGATAATACAGCTTGGACTGATTCGCTGTGTGAAAAATGAGCAGAAATAAGACGGCGGAAAAAATAGGATAAAGGTCGTTACTAAAGCTTATTTCATCAAAGATGAGATGAGTTTGAATGCTTCTTTTATTTTCTTGCTCTCTTTCTTCAGGTTGTCATTTTCCTCTTTGAGTTTTTTGAGTTTCTCGGAATCAGCTTTGACAACGTTCCGGTTGTAACTGAGCTTATCAACTATATACTTTTCGAAGGAGTTCTTGCGCACCTGGCAGCATTCCTTATAGGCTAAATTGTTGTCTTTTGTGATGCATTTTTCAGGAATGGTAGTGGGATCAAGTATGTCAAACCCATCTTCGTGCAGATAACGATAGAGAAAAGCATAGGCTTCCGGATCGGTATCGAAGAGTGAACTTAGATTGTAATTGCAGCTCCTGACATAGAGGTTATAGAAACTGATAAGGTTATCTTGATTGCTGACCTTTTGGACCTCCTCATACAAAGCAACCAGCGCTTTATGGAAATCAGTCGGTGCTTTATTATTGGTTGCCTGGCAGTTGTTGGTTGTGCCGACTCTGTAGTTGACAAGCGGTATTCTAACGGTTGTGATATATCTTGCTTTGAGGAGAGCTGTGTTTACAAAGTACAGGTCATTTGTTCGAAATATCTCCTGAAAACGAAGTCCGTTTTCCATGACGAATCGTCTCTTAAAGAGCTTGTTCCATGGCCAAGTCATAAACGTATTGAATACATGACTGCCAAGATCTTTTGCCGAGAACACTTCAATGCCAGACCGCTTTGAAGGAAAGTTTGCTTCTACAAAGGAACCTTTATCAAACCAACTCTTGCCAGTATTGTTATCATATCTTTTAACCTGGTAGACGCAGATCTCCGCACCCGTTCTTTCACACTTTTTATATGCCTCTTCGAGCATTTTGAGTTCAAAGAAATCGTCCGAATCCAGGAAGGAAAGGTATTTCCCTTTTGCGATATCGATGCCTTTATTTCTTGCGACGCCTCCTCCGGCATTTGCCTGTTGAAGGATCTTGACTCTGCTGTCAGAACTCTCGTATTCTCTGAGAATATCCATGCTTGCATCGTCGGAACCGTCGTCAACACAGATGACTTCGATGTTTTTCAATGTCTGCGAAAGTACGGTGTCAAGACATTGCCTGAGCATGGGAGCAGTATTATATACCGGAATGATAACAGAAACTTGTGGAGTTGAACTGTTATTGAATTCATAGTAGCCGTGAGGATCATTGATGATCCAGTTTAGATTTTCTAGTTCTGCATTTGTGAAGAGCGTCTCGTCTAACTCGCCTTTATTGCGGGCTTCAGCAAACTCCTCAGACATTTTGCATAAGTATTCTTCCTGATACTCCTGAGCAATGACATCGTATCTGAAGAGGTAGTTGTGATATTTCTTCAGGTGGAGCTGTCCCATCAATTTTGACGCTTTTTCAGGATCTTTTTTCAGAATATCGCGAATATAGACATATTCGTTGTTCATGCAGTAAACTTTTTCTCTGCTTGCTACTGAGGAGTTCGGGTTGTCACGTCGGTTGAGATAATACGGTTTGTTGCAGAACATAGCTCTTTCGGCATATATCATGGTTTGAAACCAGAATCCGTTATCCTGGAAGGATGCACCGGGAGTTTCGTTGTGACGGATGTTGTGATCAAGCAGGAACTGCCGGTTATAGATTCCTGACCAGGTGTTCATGACAAATTTAAATGATTCCTGGAAATCAATAGGCTTTATAATTTTGTTATAATTCTCGTCATTCTTCGCAATCTTGTTGTAGTGGAAAACAAGATCGCCGTACTCGTCGTGTGTAAAGCGGTTAAAATCAGACTTTACAAAGTCAAGGTTATCTTTTGCTGCTATCTGATAAAGATCACCGAACATATGCAGGTCTACAAAATCATCTGGTTCGATGATGCCGATATATTCACCGGTGGCCAGATCCAATCCCTTGTTCATGGCCATACCATAACCGCCGTTCTCTTTATCGATAATCTTTATGCGGGGATCTTTTGCCGCGTATTCCTCAATGATATCCAGGCAGTGGTCGGTGGAGCCATCGTTGATAACAATGATCTCGATTTCCTCCAGGGTCTGATTGACAGCACTGTCCAGACAAATACGCATATACTGCTCCACATTATAGGTGGGGATGAGGATCGAGACCTTCGGGGTGATGGTAGGATCATAAGGTTTTTTTTCGGCCATAATATCGCTCATTTCGCGGTAGAGATTCTGATTGAAGAAATCCTCCTGCGGGGCTGTGCTGATATCAAGATCCTCAAAGAATTTGTTTTTCAGGCTCTGACGGATCAGATCACGGAAGTAATCCTGATAGTTGTGCATATTCCAGATGGAAAAGTCGATGGCCCAGTTAACAAAGCTTTTCTTGAAGGTGGGATAGAGCTCTCTCTCGGTGAGGAAATTTTTCAGGCCCATGAGGGCGTCATAGAAATTGTGCCAGAGGTATTCGATATCCTTTGCATAATATTTGACCTGTCCCACACGCTGATGCACAAGGATCTCATCCAGTGTGGTGATAGAGGATGCTACAGAGTAAGCGGAGAAAGTAAACACCATGTCGTTACAGGAGGGAAGATCCTGGAAGAACAGGCTTTGATTGAGAACAAACTCACGTTTGAACAGTTTGTCCCAGGCGGTGCAGCTGGTCATGGTGAAGATCCTGTCTGCGCAGTCGTGATTGGAGAATGGACGCTTCTCCGGCATTTCATGCAGCTTAAGTGTCCAGGGACAGTCCCGGAAGCCGCCGTTACGATCGTCGTACTGATTGCAGCGGAAAGAAACAATCTCAGCGCTGTCAGCAACAGCAGCGTTGTAGGCGTGTTCAAGCAGTGTGGGTTCAAAGAAATCATCGGCATCCAGGAAAGAAAGATATTCGCCCTCTGCGAGCATCAAACCGGTATTCCGGCTGTCGCCGGCATTGGTATGCTCTTCTTTGCGGAAAACCATGATCCTGTCATCCCTGCTTTCATAGATGTGAAGGATCTCGGGTGTGTCGTCGGTGGAAGCATCATCCACGCAAATGATCTGGATGTCCTGAAGGGTCTGTGCACAAATACTGTCCAGACATTGTTTCAGGTATCTTCCTCCGTTGTAGATGGGAATGATCACGCTCACTTTCACATTGCCGCTGCTGTTCATGATTTTTGTCATCCTTTCATACTCAAAACTGTCTATATAGTAGTCTTTATCATGTCCTACGATATCAAGTGCTGAGAAATACTCATCCCGGCACTTGTTAATGAGCTTGCGTCGAATCAGTGATGAAATAGTGTCAATATGCCAAAGGGAAAAATTCAGCGCCCAATTGACAAAGCTGTGACGGAACAGTTCATAGCTGCCGTCCTGCTGTAAACGCTCCTGGAGAGCTCTTAATGCCAGATAGAAGTTGTTCCAGGATTGCTCCCGGGTAACGGATAAAGATCGCTTTACGTTGATGCGATGATGCACCAGCAAGTTGCTCAGATAGTATATTCTTTCTGCCCTGGAGTAGAGATAGAAAACGAAAAGCATATCGTTGGTGGTGCGGATTTCCTGGAAGAAGATGTTGCAATCCTCTACAAAACTTCTGGAAAACAGCTTGTCCCACGCCCAGCCGCAGCCGACATTGAAGATCCTGTCCGCAAGATCACGGGAGCTGAACGGATTGGCGGCGGGCAGCATTTCCGGTTTGATGCTGTAATCGCACGGCTCAAAGCAGTGGGTGATGTCATTGTAGAAATCCGTGCGGAACACCACTATCTGTGCTTCCGTCCGTTCGGCTGCCTGATAGGCGTGCTCCAGCATTTTCGGATCAAACAGGTCATCGGCGTCCAGGATGGAAAGATATTTTCCCTTAGCCAGCTTCAAGGCAGTATTGCGTGCTGTTCCTGCGCCGCTGTGTTCCTGTGAAACAACCGTGATGCGGGGATCCTTGGCCGCATATTCCTGCAGGATGGAGAGAGAATTGTCGGTAGATGCATCATCTACGCAGATGATCTCTATGTCTTCCAGTGTCTGATGGATGATGCCATCCAGGCATGACCGCAGATATGTTTCCATATTATAGACGCTCAGCAGGACGGAAACTTTTGGGTGTTCGGGAGTATTACTCATGCAAAAACATCTCCTTCGTTTAGTCCCTGCCGAAAATATCTTTGGTATAGACCTTATCTTTGACGTCATCAAGGCTGCTGTGATAGCGGTTTGCAATGATGACATCACATTGTGCTTTGAATTGCTCCAGGTCATTGACAACAGAATAGCCGTTGAAAGAGGAGGCGTTCTTCAGAGTGGGTTCATAGATGATGATTTGAACGCCCTGGTCACGCAGACGCTGCATGACGCCCTGGATGGAACTCTGACGGAAATTATCGCTGTTGCTCTTCATGGTCAGGCGGAACACACCGACTACCAGATCCTTACCGGTTTTTTCGGACGTGCTTGCCTGATCGATGATACGGGAGGCAATGAAAGTCTTACGGGTACGGTTGCTTTCTACAATAGCACGGATGAGATTCTCAGGGACATCATGGTAATTGGCCAGAAGCTGCTTAGTATCCTTGGGCAGACAGTAGCCGCCGTAACCGAAGCTCGGGTTGTTGTAGAAATCACCGATTCTCGGGTCGAGACACACGCCGCGGATAATGCTGGCGGTGTTGAGGTTTTTGAGCTCGGCGTATGTATCTAGTTCATTGAAGTAAGACACTCTCAGTGCCAGATAGGTATTGGCAAACAGCTTGACAGCCTCTGCCTCTGTGGAGCCCATTTTCAGTACGGGAACATCCGTTTTCACAGCACCCTGCTGCATGAGTCCGGCATACTGCTCTGCGCTGGCGGCAAGTCTTTCATTGAAGTCATCAAAGCCCACAATGATCCTGGAGGGATAAAGGTTATCGTAAAGTGCTTTGGATTCCCTTAAAAATTCGGGGCTGAACATGATGTCACGGTAACCTGTTTTTTCGATCAGGTGACGGGTATAGCCTACCGGAATGGTGGACTTGATGATAATGACAGCGTGTGAATCGCAGCGCTGGATGATGTCCATGACAGTTTCGATGCAGGACGTGTCAAAGTAATCCTTTTCGGCGTCATAGTTCGTCGGTACGGCGATGATGATCAGATCAGCAGTCTGATAAGCTGTTTCCGCATCCATGGTGGCTGTAAGATGCAGTTCCTTTTCGCGGAAGAAGCGCTCGATTTCCTCGTCTACGATAGGAGAGATTCTCCGGTTGACCAGATCGACCCGTTCCTTTGTGACATCGACTGCAACGACCTCGTTATGCTGTGATAACAGGGTGGCCACTGAAAGTCCCACATATCCAAGGCCGGCAACGGCGATTTTCATATTGATTTCCTCCCTAATGACAGCAGCTATCCTTTCATCCTTTCCTTCCGGTATCCGGGCAATTCCCTGCAGCCTGATGAATCACAGTACAGACGCTCACGCTATGCAGTGTTTGACTGTCGATATCAGGGGCAGATGGTGTTGTCAGTGAAAGCATAATTGCTTAATATATATGTATATGTCTCTAAAATATAAGTCTATCATATTCTGAGATTGTTTTCAAGGAATTTGCTTGATATTTGCTATAATCGTTATCTCCTGAAAATGAATTTGAATATTTTTGTTTATTTTATTGTGAAAACAGAATCACAACGCGGCAAAAAATAAAAAACAAAAATCACAACCGTGAGTACGGAAGAAGCTTCTCCGGAGGAAATGTCAGAGAATATCACCGATCTCCCGGATGACCGTGCAGATAATCTCCGCACGGTTGAAGGGGGTGATGAAGTAGAATCCGTCAGCGTAGGGACGTATCTGACGGGCAATCTCAGCGGCAATCGATACACCGACAGCGGCCGCCTCCTCCCGGGTCATATCAGGACGGAAACGCTCCACCAGTTCATCGGGAATGTTCATCCCGGGGACTTCGTTTTTCATAAAGCAGGCGTTACGGTAGCTGATCATCGGCATGATGCCCGCAAGTACCTTTACGCCCTTCTCACGGGCAGCCTTCAGAGCAGGAATGGCGTCATCCGAAAAAACAGGCTGGGTGAGGACAAAGTCTGCACCGCTGCCGATCTTCTTTTCCAGACGGTGCAGGGAGTGGGGTAGTTTACGGGAAGCCGGATCAAATGCGCCCCCCACGCACAGGGGTGCTTCGGCAAAGGTGTCGTCATTGAGACGACTGATCAGCTGCATCAGACGGGTGGAATCAATGTTGAATACCGGTTTCACCACGCCTCTGTCAGCTTCGGAGATGGGATCTCCGGTGACAGCCAGGACAGCGCGGATTCCTTCGCAGTGCGCCCCAAGCAGGATGGAACGCAGGGAGTTGAGATTTTTGTCGCGGCAGCAGATATGGGGGAGTACCTCGATATCTGCTTCCCTGCGGATCTTTGCGGAACAGAGGACGGAATCCATGCGGGCGTGTCCCAGGGGGGAATCTGAAATGGTGATGATGTCCACGCCGCTGGTTTTGAGCATACGGGCGGCATTCACGAGCCGGGAGATATCGGCATTGTTCGGCGGGTCCAGCTCGGCGGCAAGAATAAAGGGCTTGTCGTGGATCTTGGTGGAAAAGGGGGCACGGACAGGCTTTGCGGCAGGCAGTGGCATCAGCGGTTCCCTGTCGGCGGGAGTGCCGGACAGCAGAGAGCCCAACAGTCGGATATAGGCGGGATCTGTACCGCAGCAGCCGCCGATGGCAGAAACACCGCAGGCGGTAAAGCGGGCTGTCTGTTGAGCAAAATAGCCGGGAGTTGCGGAAAAGACCGTGCGGTTATGTTCAAGGGTCGGATAGCCCGCGTTAGGCATGACGCAGGTGTATAAATTCAGTTCGGACTGAATATATGAGAAAAAGGACGCTGCATGGGGGAAGAGCTGGGAGGCGCCGCAGCCGCAGTTCAGACCGGCCATAGTGAGCTTGGAGGAGTGCTGACGGAGATCCTGCAGCAGGGACAGCACCGAATAGCCGGAACGGGTCTTACCGTCCGGCAGCAGAGTGAAGGAGACAATGATCTCGGCATCGGGCTTGACGGAAAGGATGTAGTCGATGGCGGGGAGAGCGGCCTGGAGTTCGGGAAGCGTCTCGAAGAGGAAGGTCTCTGCACCGCAGGTAAGGAACGTGTCGGCAATGAAGCGGTATTCCTCCAGAAGCTCTGAGGAGCTGAGAGACGCGTCATACACGATGCTGCAGTCGGCACAGACCACGGCCTGTTCTCCGGCGCACTCACGGGCAATATGGTAACCCGCGGAAAGGATCGCGCGGAGTTCTTCACGGCTGGTATGCAGGGCGTAGGAATTGGCGGAAAACGTATTGGTACGCAGGAGCATTGCGCCTGCCTGCAGATAGTCCCGATGGATCCGACGGATCACATCAGGATTTGTCAGGTTATAGGATTCGCAGAGATTGGTATCGAGTCCGGTCAGAGCGGAAAAGTAGGTGCCCATCGCACCGTCTGTCAGGATAGTTTTCTGTCTCCGGAGCAGTTCTTTCAGTTTCATAGTATCACCCGTATTGTATGATTATACTTCCTATCTTTAAGATAATAACAATATAAAGCTATCTTAATATAAAACAAAGGAATTTGCAATGCTTTTTTACGGCGCCCCCACGGAAATCAATTGTTTTCTGCCAGTTACCCGGGGAAAACCTTTTTCTGGCGAAAAAAAGGTTTTCCCCGGACCTCTTTCCAAAATTCGCTGCGGAATCAGCCTTGCAGCAATCGGTGAACACTCACTTCTCATCGTTGTTGATGAAGAATTTGCGGGGACTTTCAGGCAAGGGGTTTTCAAGATTTGTAGGTTCTGTTTTCTATCGGAATGCCCGTGCTTGCTTTTTGTGGTTGTGAATGAGGGTGAAAGTCGGATAATTGAAGGGATTTCTTTCGGGAATAGTTAATCAGGCAGTCGTTGATGACACGGGACCGGCAGCAGGTGATGATACGGTAAAACAGAAAAAAGGCTGCCGCTCTGAATAGCGACAGCCGGTTGCTTTGTGAAGAGTCGGGCTTAGCTCGATTTAAGCTCGTTCAGGCAAGCCTGGCAAACGGATTGCCCCTTGTAGGTAATAATGTCCTCAGCCGAACCGCAAAAAATGCAGGCAGGACGATATTTCTTGAGGATCACGCTGTCATTGTCAATGAAAAACTCAACGGAGTCCTCGCCGTCCGTAATATTTAATGATTTTCTGATATCTGCCGGCAATACCAGTCTGCCCAGCTTATCCACCTGTCTGACACAGCCAACTGCTCTCATCTCTATTACCCCCCTTTTAAAAATTTGTTGAAAAAAATCATTCTTTGTATATATATCGTACTCTTTGTTTGGTGAAAAGTCAATAGAATAACACATAAAAATAAAATTTTTTTTAAAATAATTGTACTCATCATTTTTGAATCGGGTTTTTTTGGGGGAAAAGTTGACAATATCCGAAAATATGAATATTAAAAGGAAAATTGAAGGGTGTTGACGTAGAAGAAATATAGCACAATTGTACAATTGTAACTTTTTTACAGCAGCAGGTTAAAGCGACCTCATAAAAGTAATGTGAGAGAGGGTGGGGAAAATTCTCAATATTTTGTGGTTTTCGATGCTGATCCTCAGCGTGGTCTGTGCCGTGTGTACCGGCAGGATGGAGGAACTGTCAGCGGCGGCGGCGGGGGGAGCGGATCAGGCTGTCAGGCTGCTGCTGTCAATGGCGGGCGTGATGTGTCTCTGGACCGGACTGCTCAAGATCGCCGAAAGGAGCGGTGCAACGGCGGTGATCGCCAGGCTCCTGTCACCGCTGCTGTCAGTGCTGATGCCGGATTATGAGAAGGGAAGTGAGGCGATGCAGGCGGTCAGCGCCAATATTACTGCCAATATCCTCGGTCTTGGAAATGCTGCAACGCCTCTGGGGGTCAAGGCTATGAAGGAGCTCCAGAAAAACAATCTTCTGCGGACGTCACCCAATAACAGTATGGTGATGTTCGTGGTCATCAATACGGCTTCTGTCCAGATCATTCCCTCTACGCTGGCCGCCATCCGACAGGCTGCAGGAAGCAGTCATCCCTTTGGCGTGCTCCCGTATATCTGGATGACCTCGGCGGTGACCCTTTTTGTGGGTGTGGTGCTGGCAAAGCTCTTTTCGCTGCGGAGGTGATGGTACGGAGACGTTCGGATTGTTTGTGCTGCCCGGAGTGATCGCTCTGGTACTGGTGGCGGGACTGTTCAGAAAGGTTCCTCTCTTTGAGTGCTTTCAGGAGGGGGTCAGGGAAGGCGTTCGCTCCCTTTTCTCGATTGCACCCTCATTGGTCGGGCTGGTGGTGGCGGTGACAATGCTCCAGGCTTCGGGATTTTTTGATCTGCTGTCGGGATGGCTGTCTCCGGTTTGCAGTGCGGTGGGGATCCCGCCGGAGGTGCTGCCCCTGGGATTGATGCGTCCGGTCACGGGCAGCGGTTCTTATGCCATGCTGCATTCTCTGCTGGAAACATACGGCGCGGACAGCTTTATCGGAAAGGCGGCATCGGTCATGGCGGGTTCAACCGAGACCACCTTCTATGCCATTACCGTTTATTACGGCGCAGTGGGACTGAAAAATACCCGTCACACGCTGCCGGCTGCCTTGCTTGCCGATTTTACTGGGATGCTGCTGGCGTGTTGGACGGTGAGGCTGTTTTCGTAGCAGGATCGCCCCGGCGCCCGACGGCACAGGGACCTCCGGCGTGGAAATATTGATGGTTTTCTTTCGCGGGAAGATGTGCTACAATATAAGCGGAGGCGATTGTATGCTGACGGAAAAAGAAAAAATACAGCGGGCAAGAATGTATCTGTGGAAGCTGCACGAGAATATTGATCCGCTGACAGACCAGGAGATCGGTCAGGATTCCGTGCTCCGTCAGGAACGGATGAAAAAATGTCTGGCGTATGTTGTGGAGGTGCTTGGACGGGAGGTGCAGGCGCTGGAAAAAGAGGAGGAATCCGCGGCCGCCGGGAAAAAAGACAGAAAGAGAGAGCGTCAGAAACGCCGGGATTTCTATCTGACGCAGGAGGAGATTGACAGCGTGAAGCTGGTCAGCGAGCCTTGTGTGATCTCGGTGTTTTTGCAGGCAGTCAACGCCGCCGCAGCGTCGGACGGCAGAAAAAAGCTGCAAGCCAAAAAAGTGAACAACTGGCTGGTGCGGCAGGGGTATCTGGAGGATCGACAGGATGGGAGAGGCTATCTGCACCGTGAGCTGACAGAACGCTCTGCGGAGATCGGTATCACTTCCAGACAGGGAATGGGTTCGTTCGGCCCGTATTCCATCATTCTCTATGACGAACAGGCGCAGAAATACATTTTGGAACATATAGAAGATATCGTCAAGGAACAGGAGGAAGAATGATGTATCGTGTAATAGACATTATTGAGCCGGATTTCGGCTGCGAAGGCATCCCGGAGGGAGAAGAGCCCTGCTGTGAGGTGCTGCTGGAGGATGAAAACGGTGGTCGGCTGACGGTTAAGGCGGCGGATGCGGAGCTTTACCGCAAGTGCATTACGGTGGGCTGCCGTGTGACCAGAAACGGGACGGAACTGGAAAAAGTATCGGAAGCCGGGTGACAGATGCTCTGCGGTGCCGTTTTTGTCCCTTTTTCACCCTGGAAGACCCGGCGTCGGAGCGGATGATCTGACTGAATTATTTACAAATTGTATATTTCTCCGGATGCTGCTGGAACAGACGACAGAAAAATGACGGAGAAGTATACAATTTGTATTTTTAGAAAAAAATTTGAAAAAAGGTGTTGACAAAATCGGAATATGGTGGTATGATAACAAAGCTGTCGCATGAAGCGGCGGATGAAAAGAGCGAAACAGGCTTGAATAAAGGC